>JBKHIS010000083.1:0-4459 GCA_046538535.1 Hadesarchaea archaeon
GTGGATCGCTGAGGGCGTCATAGGTGAGCCGAGAATGGTCAGGGCGGGGCATTCTTTCCCCCTAGTTAGAATGGATCGGGACGACGATTTCAGATGGAAGGAGGAGCTCGGCGGGGGAAGCCTCATGGATCTGGGCTGCTACTGCGTAAACACCGCCCGATACATATTTGAAGAGGATCCGGAGCGTGTCTATTCCACTGCGTTTTACCATCCTGATTACACTGCTGAAGCTCAGCTAGAAGGAATTATGGAGTTTTCTAATGATAGGACGGCCATCATTGACAGCAGCTTTCTGCTTTATGATAGGGCTAAATTCGAGGTCATCGGACGTGAAGGCAATATCGTGGTTGATCATGCTTACAGGTCGAGAGGAAAGGATCTTGAATTTAGAGTCTTCAAGGACGACGAAGTTGAGATCGAAAGGATAGAAGGTGTCGACGAGTTCATGCTGGAGATAGATAATTTTGCTAGAGCATTGAGGGGTCTGGAGGAACAGGGAATTTCTAGAGAGGATACAATTGGAAATATGAGGGCAATTGAGGCGCTTTACAAATCTTCGAAAAGGAGAGAGCCAATATTACTGGACTGAACCAATTTTCTGTTCTACCGTGTTAAACTGGGATTTGATGTCTTGGAAAGTTCCTCTGAGTTTTTGAGTCGGGTCATTGTCAAATGCGGAGGAGGATGAAGAGTTTTGAACGAACGGAAGGGATCAGGGAGGAACTCAATATACAAGAAGAGGCTCGAGGCGCCTATGGCGCCTGGAGATATCGTGTGAGAAGAGATGGACCTGCTTTCTTGAAAGGTGAGGTCAACGAGAAAAAGTACAGGATGTTGAGGTATTCTCCGTGTGAGTTTGAGCATTACGAGGATTTTATTTCCCCGCTGCATCCCGACGACTACGAGAGGGCGATGAAGACGATTATAGACCACCTAAAGGTAGAAGAGGAGGTAAGAGGTTGAGTGCAGGATAAAAAAGAAAAATGGCGGATATAAGTGGTTTCGAGATGTCGTTAGGATCGCTGAAAAAGGGGAGGATTACATGAAAGGTATGGGGGTCGTATTGGATATAGAGGATAGGAATAGGATTTTCGAAAGGGGATATAATACGGACGAGGAGGGGGCACTGCACTGGAGCTCTCCCTCGTGAAAAAACTTTTGCAAAGCTACGGTGAAAATGTGTCAGCGGACTATTCTAAACTCGGTGGGGCGAGATTTACAGTTTACTTGAAAAAGGAATATCAATCTTGTATTTTTTCTTGTTATCTACTCTTTTTTCTGAACAACACGGACTACTCTACTCTCCGTAGAAATCCCTAGTAATAAATCGAGTTTTAAAGAATTAATTATTTTTCCTTCAGATTTTTCGATATCTTCTCCGGGACTTCTTCGATTGTTTTTTCCAGGATGTTTAACATGTCTTCGTTTACTTCGAGGTCGATAGTTACTTTAAGCTGTCCCTTTCTTTCATCTTCTTCCATGTTTGTCACCTCCCCCTGGTGATTTTGGGTAGACTGAAAATTGCCGTGGATATTTCATGCCTTGTCTGTTCTTCGTCTATTGTAAGGTTTATCCTTATTTTATAGTGGTTTTTTCTTTTTCTGTTCACTCTGTCGTCGTATTCGTGAATACGATTGCTTTTCTTAAGCTCCTCCAGTTTTTTATTTATACGGTAACCTATGAAGACGTGAAGAGTAGGTTCGAATGATTTGAAAATGAATTTCTTTATCTTTCCTTTTATGTTATCAAGAATTTTAGCTTACCCCCTTGGTGGCTCCAATTCTATAAAGTTGGTTTCAAGACAATTAAGTTTCCTTCTTTGCGGATCTATTGTTTAAAAGATAGAGATTTATAACTGCAACATTATCTATAACTGGTGATTGCCATTAGAAGCATGAAAGCTGGTATTGCAATTGGTTTTTTGGTTCTATTGTTGCTGAGCTGGATTCCGCTTCTAACGCATCTAATCGCCGGGTTTGTGGCGGGCTATCTTACCGGGAGGGGTCCGGGGTCCTGTTAAGGGTGGAATAGCGGAATTTATAGTGGGAATGATTGGTGGTTTGATAATTGCAGGGGTGTTAATGATTTCTGGCGGATTTTTTGGTCCGTTAGGGGCAATGATTGGAGGGACTATGGGGGTCTTAATTCTTGTGCTGAGCTTGGGTGGAGCGGTAGTGACGACCATTGGAGGTATTCTTGGAGGAGTAGTTAGGTAGTTATACGTCGGGAGAAAGTTCTTCTTAGGGTTTTTCAGGGGGAATCAAATAAAAAAGAGGAAAACTTACCTCAAGTGAAAAGAGTGAATTTGCGAGGTAATATTTGATTGTAGAGCGCTATTAAATCCGCGTTTCTGTTTGAGGATTTTTATTATGAATCGTAAGTTAGGAGGTGTCTGTTTTGAAAGGAACTGTGAAGTTTTTTGACGAGAGAAAGAACTATGGATTTATCGAATCCGAGGAAGAAGATGAGGACCGATTTGTTCACGCCAGCGATATCGAATCCGAAACGCTAACTGAGGGAGACGAAGTAGAGTTTGACCCTGAAATGGGTGATAAGGGTCCGAAGGCCATCAACGTAAGGAAGATATAGACTGAGGAGAGAATCTAGGTATATTTTATTTTCATTTATTTTTTGTTTATTATGTTTAGTAGGGGTACAGAGTTATTGTCACCGTTTTGGGGTATTGACCGTTTATTTAAACTAAGTTTCACGTTTGAAACAAAGTTTATCTCCGACCTGTACATCTTTTTATTTGGGGAGATGTCAAAATGAAGGATTCGCTTAAAAAGAATTCGGCCTTTGCTATAATCGTCGCTGTCGGATTGGCCGCGGGTCTGGGTTATTTAGTTATGTCCGGTTTACTTTCCGATGAAGGTTTTTCAAGCGGAGGCTCGGACAATCTTAGATCCGGATTTCTCTTTTCCGACGTTGAACGAGAGGAAAATCCCGACATCTCGAATGAAGATTTTTCAAGTTTGGTCGGTGGCAATACGGAATTCGCCACTGATCTTTACCAAGAGATCCGTGATGAGAATGGAAACTTATTTTATTCTCCCTACAGCATTTCGCTAGCGCTCGCAATGACTTATGCTGGAGCGGAGGGAGACACTGCAAGTCAGATGGCCGATACCCTGAATTTTGATCTTGACGATCATATTTTGCACAGGGCTTTCAACCGGTTGGATCAAGAGCTTGAGGAAAAGGCCTCGGATGATAACTTTTCTCTTGAAATTGCGAATTCCTTTTGGGGTCAGGAAAATTACCATTTTGAGAATAGCTTTCTTGATGTCTTGGCCCTAAATTACGGAGCGGGAATTCGCCTGCTGGATTTCTTTAGTAGACCCGAGGAGAGTCGTCTAACGATAAATGAGTGGGTGGAGAACAAAACGGAGGAGAGGATAAAAGATCTTATACCTCCTGGGGCTATAGACTCCCTTACGAGGGCAGTCCTCGCGAATGCCATTTACTTCAACGCTTCTTGGATGTATCCCTTCGAGGAATCCGACACGGCCAAGGGAACTTTCACGCTTCTAAATGGTGAGGTGCTGGAGGCGGATATGATGAGTCAAACCGAGACCCTTCAGTATGCGGAGGGAGAGGACTACCAAGTGGTTGAGCTTCCCTATCAGGGCAGGAATGATATGTCAATGCTTTTAATCAAACCTGACATGGACCGGTTCTCGGAGTTCGATAGGAATTTGGATCGCGCGGTTTTGGATGAGATAGTTGACGAACTGGGAAATAGAAGTGTATCCTTGAAGATGCCGAAGTTCGAGTACGAGCATGAGTTGGGTCTCGGTGACACTCTCTCTGATATGGGAATGCCAGTGGCCTTTGGACCCGACGCGGACTTTTCCGGCATGACCGGAGACAGATCTCTTTATATAGACGATGTTCTACACAAGGCCTTCGTTTCGGTGGACGAAAAGGGAACAGAGGCAGCAGCGGCCACGGCGGTAATAATGAGGGAGGTTTCTGCGCCAAAGCCGGCCGAAATAGCACTAGATAGCCCATTCATATTTCTAATTCGGGACAGGGATACGGAAACGATACTCTTTATAGGAAGGGTTATGAATCCGAACGCCTGATTATTTTTTAAAAGAATTGATCTCTTTTTGAAGATTTAGAAAACCGATTAAAACTGGATACGAATTTCATTCCAGGGTTGTGATTTTCTTTTTTAGTAGATGGTGCGGGGGGAGGGATTTGAACCCTCGAACCTCTGCAGGACAGCGCCCTGAACGCTGCGCCGTTGACCTGACTTGGCAACCCCCGCATATTCTTTTTGGATATGTATTACACTCACATTCTTTAGAGTTTTCCGAAGATTCTAGATTTTCTTTCCCCTGCTGTTTAATGATTAAAAGATAAATTTGATCGTCTTGCAGGATATGTTCTAATTTTCGGTATTAACTGATTTTTAGGACAATCCTGTCTACGTTTAATTTCCATACGCCTT
>JBKHIS010000032.1:0-13938 GCA_046538535.1 Hadesarchaea archaeon
CGATTGAAGTTCCATTACAAGGAAGTAGAGGAAGAAGATTGGAACGAGACCGAAGTATATAGAATTTCGGAGCCAAAGTCGATAAGAAAAAGAGTAACTGAGTTGGATCCGTATACGGATTACACGTTTGTAGCGCTTGTTGATTGGGGTGGAGTGAAGGAAATTGGAGAGGAAGAGCAGTTTACAACGAGAACTCTCGCTTCTGTAGAGACTGTTTCCGTCAGGGATATTACGTACAATTCTGCCAGGGTTGTTGGCGAACTTCTTTATCTTGCAGGAGAGAACGCGACTGTCTGGTTTGAATGGAAGAGTGCTGAAGAGGATCATTTCAACGCGTCAGAAGAATTTGTTATGACTGATGTGGGGGAGTTTGACAGCGTAATAAATGGTCTCGACTGGAATACGGAATACATTGTTAGGGCAAGAGTTGACGGCGTGTACGAGACACGCCAGGGTGAGGACATTGAATTTTCTACGGAACTCCCTTGGCTCTGGATCATGTTATTCGTCATCCTACTGGGTTCTCTATCTGCGGTGGTTATTTTCTGGAGATTTTATTGGAAGCCTCATTAACGTCAGTGTTTTGAAGTCTTTTTTGTAAATGCTTTGGTTAGATTTTTAATACTCTTTTCTGTCCGTTATTTTGCTCTTTGATGGAGAATTATTAGTTTTAGTTCACCCTCACTAGTTTCTCTTTAAGATAGAACTCATAGATTTGTTTTTCCTGGTGATGATTTGGGTAGGACTGTTCCGACTTATACGAGATTAATAGAGGAGAGAAGGCGAGAGCTCGAAAGGTATAGGGATGCATTGAGGAGGAAGGACAGGAAGTCCTTTGAGAGAATCATTGAAGATAGCCAGAAACATAGGGACGCTGGTAAGGAGATGGCTTCATACGATTCGTTTAAACCGATGCTACTGTCCATAATTCTTGAACAGGAAAAAAGGATAGAGAGACTGGAGGATAAACTAGGAGATTTAGAAGGGAAGAAGTAGAATGCCTTGTCACGAAACACACTGCAGGAGTTGCGTGGAATTGTACGGAAAACCCTTTTCCGAAGTCCATAGATGGATGGATCGGCCGGTAGAAAGACTTGGTCCCGGACATCAAAAGGTGAGACATGATATCGCTATAACTCCGAAAAGAGTGGCATTTCTATTTGGAGAAGCCGCGGAGATGGCTGCAAGGGACCATATACTTATGGATAAAAAGTGGGGGAGAAACCGAGGATAGACAAAAAGAGAGTGAGATTTCCTCAGATTGAGCACTTTTAAGGTTTTTTCATGATTTTTTCCTGATTATTTTGCTTATTTCCTCTCTCGCTCTTTTTACTTCAGTTTCGAAGCCTTTAGATTTCGCCCAATGATCGGCTTCTCTTTCGGATTGGTCAAAAATTATGGATTTTTCTTTTGGATTTTTCCTCGCGATCTCTTTCCATCTTCTTGAGAAGAAATGTGCTATTTCATGGGCGATAAGGCCTTTCACTGCTTCGTTTGATAGATGTCGAGTGATTTCTCTATTTAAAATTATAATCTTTTCCCCACTGTTGTAGTCGTAAGTAGTCCTTCCGGGAGGCGTGTACTTTGGATTGGGAGAGTTATCGTTATTTGAACCTATTATTCTTAGATTAATTTCATGTTCCTCGTCTTTCAGCGTGTTCTCTTTTACTTCTCGAAATAATTTTCGCAATCTCTTTCTTTCTTCTTTGACGTTCAAAGTTATCAATCCGTTTTTTAACGTCTACTGAAGGAATGTTGGATTCTATATATTTTAAATCGGAGTTCATAGAACTCCATGTTTAAGCAGAACGTGGTTCTTGGCTTGATCCTTTGTTTTTTCCTGGGATTCTCCTTCGATTCGAGTACCGCATTTTGGACATCTCCAAATATAGAAAATTTTGTTTTCCCTTTCCATGTTCTCATCGAATTTCCATTCACGCTCTGTGAAGTCACCTACAAGGACGTTTGTGATCTTCTTAACCCGTGAATACGGCGGATTGACCTCTCCGGATTCCAAACTTTCAATGTAGCCAGGCGTCCATCCAATTTCTTCTGCCAGCTCCTCGATTGACAGTCCCTTTTTCCTCCTGTACTTCCGAACCTCTGTAGGTGGAATTAAAAGCTTCAATTTTTCCCTCCCTTTTCTGCAGCTTAACATACTCTTTTAATTGTAATCTGTTAAGTCTATCTGTCTGAATCCGTATTGTGCTTAGTTCTCTGATGCTTTTTTTAGGGGAGCAATTCGGACGGGATTAGCACGCTTTCTATTTTTTTTCAGAGTGAGCATCCCTGCTTTGGGAAGGTTAAATACTCGAACAGGCTAGTAGAGTTTATTAATTTTGTACGGGAAATAAATAGACGGAGGGAGTGGTTTGCCCGATTGTCGTGAGTGTAATAAAGTGGGGATAGATTCCTGTGAACGCCTTGGATGGTGTCCCTTCGAAAGGGTATAGTTACCAAGGCTTTTAAACGGAGACTCCCACGAAAACGACACGTAATTTATTCGGCTTAGAATAAAAGATAGCAATTTTCTGGTTCCGTCTAATCCTAGGATAATTACTTACCATTTGATGGAAACTGGAAATTCTAAAAGTGTTGTGAGTGATGAAATCCTTGAATTTAGGGTGTAAAAGAAATTTTTCCTTGTACTGAGTAGATCTGGAATATGTAGAATGATTTATACCTTTTTCATCGGATTGATTTGGATTATACGTGAAGCGAAACGTGGATGTGATCAATTTCCTCTGGCCTCCGAAGCTCAACGGGGGATGTAGCTTGAAATAGTGGAGAAAAATTATGTATCGTCCTGCTCCTTTCCCTAAGTTTTAAAGAAAGAATGATCAAAAGGAGATTTCCGAGGGATATAATGAATTCAGAGATCTACATTGGAGGCCTACCCGAAAACTCCGGCCCTGGAGATATTCTGGGAGCCATCGCTGGGGAGACGGATGTATCCGGAGACAAGATAGGGAGGATTGATATAAAGGGATCCACTGCATTGGTTTCCGTGTCGGACGATTCTGTGGACGAGATTGTGGAAAATCTTGAAAAAGTTGGTGGAGAATCCATATTTCTTTGTGGTGGTGATGGCCCCAATAATCATTTCTTAAAACTCTCCAGGCTTGTTGAAATCGAAAGAGAGGAGGAGATGAGAAGACATGAGAGGGAGATCAGAAACACAAGTGGGAGGGAAAGAGAAGGTATGGGACGTGCGATTCTACATTTGCGCAGCAGCGATGAGGGAACTGGATTGGGCGGAAAGGCACTTGTGAAGTTTTCAAGACAGAGGAAAGGTGAACCTCTCCCTGACAATGAGATTACCGTTGGCGACTTGGTTATGATTTCCAAAAACGATCCTCTTAGAGATGACAATCCTACGGGCACAGTTGCCGAAAAGACTAATTATTCATTAACGGTTGCATTTGATCTTGATCCACCGGGGTTCGTCTATGGAAAGGGCCTCAGATGTGATTTATATGTTAATGATATAACCTATCAGAGACAGCTGGAGGCACTTGAGGAGGTTTACACTTCTGAGAATAATCGATTAAATGAACTGGCTAGAAAGTCCTTGGGCTTGGAAAATATTGAGGAACCAGAGTCCGGGAGAGGCCTCGATTTTCTGGACGAGGATTTAAACGAGTCACAGAAAGAAGCGGTTAACCTCTCGATGGCTTCCGATGATTTTTTCCTGGTTCATGGCCCTCCTGGAACTGGCAAGACGGTTACCTGTATAGAAGTCGCGAGGCAGCTGGTCAGGGAGGGGAATAAGGTACTGTGCACCGCTGATTCAAATACCGCTGTTGATAATCTAGTGGAATGGCTTGCGAATTGGGGAGAAAAAGTCGTTAGGATAGGCCACCCTGCGAGGGTTACACCGACTCTAAGGAACCACACTTTGGATGAAATTGTCCAGCAGAACGAAAAATATCAAAAAAGCCAGGAGCTGAGGAATAAGGCTATGGATTTGGTGGATAAACAGGAGGAGTTTACTCATCCTGGAGGAAGGTGGAGGAGGGGAATGAGCGATCATCAAATAAAGTCACTCGCTAAAAAGGAGAGGGGATCTAGAGGAGTTCCTCCCGACAAGATTCAAGAGATGGCAGAGTGGCTGAAACTCCAAGATAAGATAAACGATTTGTTTAACCGTATTGAGAGGCTTGAGGAGGAGGCCGTTGAAGAGATTCTTGAGTGGGCTGATTTGGTTTGCGCGACGAATTCTGGCTGTGGTTCAGATGTCCTGAAAGACGAGGAGTTTGATGTAGTCGTTATTGATGAGGCAACTCAATCCACCGAACCGAGCTGCTGGATTCCTATAACTAGGGCCGATAGAGCGATTATGGCTGGCGATCATAAGCAACTGCCTCCAACTATACTCAGTGAAAGGGCCGAGGAGCTAGGAAGGACGCTTTTTGAGTCTCTTCTCAGAGAGCACAATGGTGAAATCAGCAAGACTCTCGAAATTCAATATCGGATGCATAAGAGGATTATGAACTTTTCTAATGAGGAGTTTTATGACGGTGTCTTGAAAGCCCATGAGTCCGTGGCAAATCACACCTTGCGGGATTTAGTAGACGGATATATAGATTTGGAGGGTATATCTCAGAGGGTACTAGACCCTGAGGTACCGGTTGTTTACCTAGATACCTCTGGAATTGAGGCCCCAGAGAGATCTCGGGCGGATTCTCCTTCAAAGGAAAATCTCAAGGAGGCTCAAATTGTCGAGAGTATAGTCTCAGAAATCTTGGAGATTGGATTGGATCCGAAGGATATAGCGGTGATAAGTCCGTATGACGATCAGGTTGATTTGATAAATAAAAAATTGGATTCCGAGGAACTGGAAGTCGATACAGTTGATGGATTCCAAGGGAGGGAGAAGGAAATCATCGTCCTATCACTTGTAAGAAGCAATGAATCTGGGAATATTGGATTTCTTGAGGATGTGAGGAGGTTGAATGTATCGTTAACTAGGGCAAAGAGAAAGCTTATCATAGTAGCTGACAGCTCTACTATAAACAATCATCCTACTTACTCCAGAATGTATGAATATGTTTTGGAGAATGGCAGGGTAATTAAGGGTTCATCCGATCGGATGGTATGAGTTCATTGGGATAAATTCTATTCTAGTTTTTTGATTTCATCTTTTTCAGTTTCAGACCATATTTTTCTTTTAATTGTTTGCGTTTCCTTTTTCGAGAATCCTTCCAGTATAAGGACATCTTTTTGGCGTTTTTCCACTATGATGTATTCGCTTTCCGACACAAGTGTTGAAGCTGTTTTATTTTCATGGAGTTCTGACAAGTCCGAATACTTTTCTTTTAGGATTTTTAAATACCTTTTTTTGAATTCCGTAGCGTCTTCCTGAGTGTCCCAAGTTGTAAACCAGGTTAAACCAAGCGAGTTGTCGTTTTCCTTGTGATAGGTCTTATAGAAATCCCCGTCCCATCCTTCCCTTGCTTCCACGTTTCTTTCAATATCGGATTCGGAGCCAAGAAATTCCAGGAATAGAACTCCAATTGAATACTCACCCATTGTGTTATTCTCTAAAAGATTCCAATCTTCCCCGAGAATTTCGCTAAGTTTTGGGACATTTAGCTCCGTAGGATTATCTTGTTCTTCATAATATTTTTCTGGATGTAGGACTTGTTCAGTGGAGAGTGGAGGATCCGAGTATGCTCTGTTCACGCTTTTCCAATTTTCTTTCTTTATTGCGTTTACAAATATGCTGCCTGCGTAGTATGGAAAAGTCAGCGTTTTTTCCAGGATCAGGGGCATGTCGTTTTCCCTCTCGTTTTTGGTGATGGAGTTTAGTCTTTCTCTGAACTTCGATTCCAGATCTTCTCTGAAAATTTTATCCAAGTTTCCTTCTCCCGATAGATTTGAAAGCTCTACGAGCATGGCGCCCCCTTCGATTAGGGCCTCCACGCTTAGTGCTCTGTCTTGGTTTGGGTTCCGGTTTGTTGGAAGAGACCCTAGGTCGAAGTGCTGATCTTGAAGTGCGTGGGTTAGTTCGTGTATTATTACTGATTCGGGGGGATTTTCTTCGAAGTTTTGTTCAGATTCCCTTTCGACAATGTAAAATTCTTTCTTCTCCGGATCGTAGAATCCTAGCGGCCTTTCTGTATATAGATCCAGGAGAGTGGATTTAAGATCTCTATCTTGAGGGAATAGTCCGAATGCGGCTAGTGTTAATTTTGGTTTCTCCATTCCTTCCGGATACTCCTTGGTTATGTTGTTTTCCATATACTCTCTGAGTTCGGGTTGAGAAATAGTCTTGAATGGGATATTGTCCTTGAACTCAAGCTCTCTGAGTTCTTCGGATTTTTCCATGTATTCGGAAAGCACGATGCGCTCTCCGATTTGTATATCTTTTTTAAAGTCCGCTATTACCAATTTATAGGATCCTTCTGGGACATTATCCAGTACTAGCTCTACTGTTTCCTTTTTATCGGATTTGAGAGATATATCTCTTCTTAATTCTTTATCTCCTTTTAATTCTATCGTAACATTTTGGGGTTTATCCGTTCGCTCTGACTTTAATATCGTTGCATTAATTTGTATGGTGTGCATTCCAGTTTCTGGATCTTTTTCTATTGTTTCAACTCTGACATTATCTACTCTAAGCTCGTTAGTTGGGGAGTTAATTGTGATGAGAATAGTTAAAGCTACAAAAAAAGTAAATATTATCAAAAACGTTCTTTTTAGTAATCTTCTATCTTTAATACTAATTCCCCTTGAAGGTTAGCTTTTATACTCTTCCTTTATCTACTTTTTTGGGACTAATTCGCTTGTTTTGCTGATTAATTTTTTATTTTATTTACAAGGGACTTAATTTTCTTGCTTTTGTTCTCAGCCTTCTCTATTATGGTTCCGGTCACGATGATATCGGCGCCTGCATCAGTTCTTTCCTCGGCGGCTTCGGCGGAATCTATTCCACCACCTACGATGAGAAGAGTGTCTACGTTGTCCCTGACTGATTCTATCATTTTAGTAGGAATGGGCTTTTCGGCTCCGGATCCCGCCTCGAGATAAACAGAGTTCATTCCGAGATACTGGGCTGCGAGAGCATATCCTGTAGCCCTTTCTATTTCGTTCCTCTCGATAAGATCTGCTTCTCCTACTCTCCCAACTGTTCCACCAGGTTCTACAATAAGATATGCTAGGGAGATGGGTTCAATGTCGAACTTTTTAACTATTGGAGCTCCTTTGCACTGGGCTCCCGTGATGTAGAAGGGATTTGAGGAATTTAGCAAGCTCATAAAAAATATAGCATCGGCGTTCCTGCTGATTCCACCTTCGTTTGCTGGAAAGAGTATTGTAGGCAGACTGATTTCCGTCTTTATTCTCTCCACCGTTTTATGAAGCTTTTCTCCTCCTGCCTTCGTGGAGCCTCCAATCATTATTCCATCGGTTCTGGCCTCTTTCGCCAGCCTTGCCAAGTAACCAGCTTCCTCTGGCGTCTGTTCGTCAGGATCTATGAGGGTAAGATGGACGGCTCCATCCCTTGATATTGTTTTCTTTAAATATTCCAAGACATTCATCCGCGTGGCTCCTTAGATTTCATTCTCAATCGTCCGTAGCCACATTTTCTGCACTTCGTGGCGCTAGTTGGGTTTCTAGCATTGCACTTCATACAGATTTTTTTGGAGAATATTCTTTTTTCAGCTTCTTCAAATTTTGCCATATTTCTTCACCAAAATTCTCTTACTTTTTCTATTGAATTAGGTATTCTGTCTTTTACATCTGACGCAGTGAATTCATATCCCTTCTCGTTTCTGCATAAATCCCCGGCTAGACCGGAAAGAAAGGAGGCGGCTACAGCTGATCTGTAAGGTGTGGCTCCGAGAGACATCATCGCTCCTGCTATACCGCAAAGTACATCTCCCGTTCCACCTGCTGTCATGCCAGGATTACCGGTATCGTTGAGAGTTATTTCACCATTTGGACCGGCACAGATATCTACAGGTGATTTTAAAAGGATAGAGATCTCCAGATCGCTGGAGGTCTTCGAAACCGATTTTTTCTTTTCCTCCAGGCTTCCACCCGGCTTTTTGCCAGTGAGAATCTCGAATTCGCCTGAGTGGGGGGTAATTAGACATTCCAGCTCGGAAAGGATGTTCTTGTTATCCGCGGATATTTTGAGTCCGTCGGCGTCGAACAAAACGGGCAATTTGGTTTTTTGTTTCCGTATTAAATTCATTATTTTTGCAGTTGCCTCTTGGGTTTCTTGTTTTAGCCCCAGACCGGGACCTATAATTACCGCGCCGAATTTGCCCAGCTCATTTCTTATCCTTTCCACTCCCTTGTCGTTGAGATTTTCTCCTTCGAACTTGTGAGTTATTATGTCAGGTGAGTAGGAGCTTATTACTTCCGCTGTTCTTTTTGGAGCCAGAATCTCCACGAGGTCGGCACCTGTATTGAGGGCTGAAAGTCCGGAAAGAGCGGGAGCACCTGTAAATTCGGAGCTTCCACCTATGACCAGCACCCTTCCGTTTTCTCCCTTATGTGAGTTCATCTTTCTCGGTGGGAGTGCCTGTTGGACGTCGCCAGGTCCCGCCATCTCCTCCGCTGCTTTGGGAATTCCTATGTCCAAAGTGACCAGTTCCCCTAGGTACTCCTTTGGGACATTCTCGAGACCCCGTTTGCTTTTATGAAATGTCACGGTCAGGTCGCATTTAGTGGCCTTCCCGGAGGTTTTACCCCTTACTGGATCCACGCCGGTTGGGATATCGACGGCGGCAACGTAGGATTCAAGACCATTTATGTAATCTATTGCAGAGGATATCGGCTCTCGTGGTTTTCCCTTGACTCCTATTCCAAGCATCGCATCGACCGCTACTGAGGGTTTGTCCAGCTCGAGCTCCTTTATTTCTGTTGAGTCCCGGATTATGTGGAAGTTAACGTTGTGGTCCATTTCGCTGAGCGTTTCCCAGTTTCTCATGGCTGGGCCATCCGGTATGTTTTGAGGCTTGCCGAGGAGGACTACTTCTAGGTCTGCACCGGAGTTAATCAGGTGCCTCCCCGTCACTAAACCATCTCCTCCGTTATTCCCGGTCCCGGCAAAGACTGATACCTTTTCATATGAGGGGGCTCTTTTCCTAATTTCTCTAGCAAGGCCAGCTCCAGCATTCTCCATTAAAACTCGTGGAGGAACGCCTCGCCACTTGGAATTGGACTCCACTGCTCGCATTCTTTCAATGGAGATCATAATATCACATTTAGTGAGTTCCCTTGGACCTTTTTAAAGCTCTGGGATTTAACAAAGCTGGCTAGACAAGGGTTTAATAGTATCCTCTTTTCAATAATTTTGTCGTAAAGAGTGAAGAATATGGTAGAAAGACCGAATTGGGTAAAAAAAGGTCCAAAGGTTTCGGGAGAGGTACCCGGTCCTAAAGCTAGGAGAGTTATAAAGAGAGACGAGCAGTACCTGTCCCCGTCTTATACAAGGGCCGAGCCCCTGGTGGGAGAGGAGGGATGGGGATCCTACGTTAAGGATGTTGACGAAAACGTATTTCTTGATTTCTCCTCTGGAATGTTCGTCCAGAACTATGGTTACTCGAATCCCAAAATAGCAGAGAGAGTTAAGGACCAGCTGGACAGGCTTTCTCACTTCGCCGGTACCCATTACTACTATAAATCTCAGATAGAGCTGGCAGAGAAACTGATAGATTTGACTCCGGGAAATTTCAGCAAGAAAGTTTTTTTTGCGAATTCCGGCGCTGAGTCCGTCGAGGCAGCTTTCAAGCTGGCGCGGTGGAGCAGGAAAAGACCTCGAATGGTGTCTTACCGAGGGGCATTTCATGGAAGGACCTTTGGAGCATTGAGTTTGTCTTCGGGTAAGGCTCAGCATCGAAAGTACTTTGCGCCTTTAGTTCCGGAAGTTAGTTTCATGCCGTATCCGTATTGTTACAGGTGCCCTTTTAATGAGGAGTACCCTGGGTGTGATTTTTCCTGCGTTGGGTATCTTCGGGAGGCATTGAGAAAAGAACTTCCTCCCGAGGAGGTGGCCGCGTTGATTACCGAACCAATTCAGGGTAACAGCGGGTATATTACCCCTCCCCCTGGATATTTCGAGCGTGTGAAAGATCTTTGCGAAAGATACGACTGGCTTTTCATATCCGACGAAATCCAGGCAGGTTTGGGTAGGACGGGGAAGATGTTTTCGATAGAGCACTGGGATGTCGAGCCCGATGTAACTTGCGTTGCAAAAGCACTGTCTGGCGGTACGGTTCCGATAGGCGCGGTGATAGCGAGGGAAAGTGACATGGAGTGGGAACCTGATACCCATGCTAGCACGTTTGGAGGAAATCTTTTGGCTTGTTCGGCGGCACTTGCAGGTTTGGAGCTTTTGGAAGAGGAGAATCTGGTGGAAAAGGCTGGAGAAAAGGGAGAATACATAGAAAAACGTCTGAGGGAAATAATGGATGATCACCCTATTGTTGGCGATATTCGAGGAAAAGGCCTTTTGAGGGGTTTCGAAATAGTCAAAGATCCTGAGACAAGGGAGTGGGCCGTGGAGGAGAGGGACGAGCTGATTCATAAATGCCTGCAAAAGGGATTAATAATTTTTACTGGTGGAAAATCGTCCGTGAGACTTGCTCCACCGCTGATAATCCAGAAGGACGAGCTCAAGTTTGGGTTAGATATTATCGACGAAGCCCTTAGCGAGGTTGAAAAAGAATGTTGAAGGACCATCACGGGGTAAGCGATGAAGGAGAGCTTTCGATGGGGGAACTTAATATGGTGGATCTGGCGGAGGAATATGGAACGCCTCTGTATGTTATCGACGCGGAGAGAATTAGAAACAATTATAGGAACTTCTTCGAGGCATTCTCCAAAAGGTGGAGTGACGTTTCGGTATGGTACGCCTATAAAGCTAACTACAACAAGGCGGTCTGTAAGGTTTTGCAGGATGAAGGATGCGGAGCCGAGGTCGGATCTCTTTGTGAGCTCAGAGTCGCGCTGGATATAGGCATACCCGGGAAAGATATTATTCTCAACGGAAACAACAAGTCCGAGTCCGAACTAAAGCTCGCGATTCAAAATGAAGTTCATATCAATGTAGATAATATAGATGAATTGAAGCTTGTGGACAGGATATCCAAAGAGCTAGGAAAAACGGCTAGAATTGGGTTTCGGGTAAATCCGGATGTTAAGGCGCCTACCCACCCCCATATTTCCACAGGGTTGAGAGAAAGCAAATTTGGACTTGATGTTCCGAGTGGAAAGGCGCTAAAGGCTTATGAAATGGCTTCTAAGAAGAATAATGTTTCCATAGAGAGCATACACTCTCATATCGGTTCACAGATTCTGGATCCGAATCCCTTTGCCGAACAGGCTGGAAAGATGATTAAACTTAGATCCAAGGTGAAGGAGGTTACTGGAGTAGAGATTGAAATGGTTGATCTTGGTGGTGGACTTGGAATTCCTTATGAGCCCGAAGAAGATCCTTTAAATCCGGGTGAGTTGGCGAATAACGTAGTTTCGGCCGTTGAGGAAGCGCTGAGAGAAACGGGGGATACAGATCCAAAACTAGTTTTTGAACCTGGTAGATTTTTGGTGGCGGACTCGGGGTTACTCTTGGGGAAGGTTGGACATAGAAAGTCCAGGGAGGGATTCCCCGACTGGATATCTATAGATGTTGGCATGAATGGGCTTGTCAGGCCTGCAATGTATGGATCTTACCACCATATTGAGGTGGCGAATAAAATGGACAAGGAGAAGACGGGTGTCTTCAATATAGCGGGCCCCCTTTGTGAATCAGGCGACTATCTCGGAAAGGATAGGGACTTGCCAGATGTTGAAGTCGGAGACATTTTGGCTGTTTATGATGTTGGTGCATACGGCCTCTCGATGTCAAGTCAGTATAACGGTAAGCCCAGACCAGCGATGGTCATGATCGAGAATGGAAAGGCTCATATAGTTAGGAAAAGGGAAAAATGTGAAGATGTGATAGGGATGGATCAACTTCCCGGGTGGTTGAAATGAGAAGACTGGTAACTAAATTTGGTGGGACTAGCCTCGGGAACGGTGATTTGGTTAGAAAGGCCGCAAAATCCGTAAAAAATGAGTGGGAAAAAGAGGATACTCAGATAGCAGTGGTCGTGTCAGCTATGGGGGGTACTACTGATTCTCTGATAGAGGCGGCAAAAGAGGGTACTAAGGGCAAGATATCCCAGAGGGAGCTGGATTCCGTAATGTCTATGGGTGAAATTACAAGTGCGAAGGTCTTTGCGGCTGCGCTTGAGTCGGTAGGTGTAGATGCGGAACCTGTTACTCCTGAAAGCCCAAAGTGGCCAGTTATAACTGATGGGGTTTATGGAAACGCAACTCCAGATTTGGAGAGAACTCGTGAACTCGTTATGAAGAACGTTCTCCCGATGCTGGAGGATGGGACGGTACCGGTCTTGTGTGGTTTCCTTGGGAAAAATGAGGAGGGCAATATTACGACTTTGGGTAGAGGCGGAAGCGATGTAACGGCTTTCCTGATTAGTAATTGCTTGGAGGCGACCGATGTGGTTTTGGTTACCGATGCGGAGGGGGTCATGAGCGCTGATCCCAGAAAGATTGGAGATTCTGAGATATTGGATGAAATCACTGCTGAGGAGATAACGGACTTGGCTAGGTATGGGTCAAAAATAGTTCATCATAATGCGCTCCGGTACAAGGTTCCCGATATAAATGCGAAGGTTATACATTACAGGAAGCAAAGGTGGAAATGTATCCGAAGCCTCTTTCGATGATAACGGTGGTTGGAGAGGATATGCAGAGAACTCCTGGCATTTTAAACGAAATAGTTGGCCCTCTTAAGGAATCTAAAATAAACATATTCGGAATCTCGATTGGCCCCCGTTCGTTTTCGGTTTATGTTACTGAGGAGCGATCTCGTGAGGCTTTGGACCTGGTACATGATTCCGTCAGGGAAAGCTCGGTGATGAAGTCGGCTACTTGTAGTGAAGGAGTGGCGATGATTCTGGCTGAAAGTGAGGAGTTCATAGATACGCCGGGAGTAATTTCGGAGCTATCCAGACCATTGGCAGAGGAGGAAATAAATGTTATAGAAATCTATTCAAGTCAAGCTTCAATCAGTTTCTTTGTGAATTGGGGGCATAGAAACGAGGCTTATGAATTGGTCAAGGATCGTGTGGATAAGATTGCTTAAATTACCCCGCTCGGTTTTTAATTTTTACTTTTTTGAACCTAATTTCAATAGGTGAATTGCGTTGATCAATATTTTGGTACTTTATGATACGAGGTCTGGAAACACGAAGGAGATGGCTGAAGCTGTTTCTAAGGGATCTGATGAGCTGGATTATACCAAGGTAAGAATGATGAGGGTGGACGAGGCTGAATCCTCGGATGTTGAGTGGTGTCATGGTTTGGCCGTTGGGACCCCTACTCACTGCGGGCTACTAACTTGGAAGTTGAAGAGGTTTTTTGACGATGAGATTTTAGACATTTGGGGGAATATCGACGGAAAGATTGGAACGGCCTTTTCGACCTCGGGTGGTCTGGGAGGCGGAAATGAGTTGGCAAGCACCTCAGTGTTAAATATCCTGATGAATTATGGCTTTCTTGGTTTTGGCCTGACAGATTACGCCTCTGAGGACGTTACGGGGCATTATGGTGCTGTTGCGGTAGATTCCCCAAGTGAATCGGAAAGGGAGATGTGCAAGATTCTTGGAAAAAGGCTTGCTGAATACTCTAAGAAAATATTTGGATGATCGGCGCTTTATCTATTAAACTTGGAAAATAAAATTTAATGATGGAAATATGAAGGATTCAGATATTAAAGTTGTGGTCTGTGGAGCCATGGGAAACATGGGCTCCAGAATTATTCGCTCAGTTTTGAAAGCAGAGGACATGATGCTGGTTGGGGCTATTGATAAACCTGGAATTCCTGTGGAAGGAAAGGATGTTGGAGAGGCGATCGGTATC
>JBKHIS010000084.1:0-4358 GCA_046538535.1 Hadesarchaea archaeon
AGGAGGGAGAATTGAAGGTAATAGTTTCCAAGAGAACCGGTAAAAGATTTGCTGGCTGTACGAATTATCCCGACTGTAATAATTCTTTTCCTCTACCCCAAAATGGTAAGATAATTCCGATGGACGAAATCTGTGATGAGTGTAGTGAACCTAAGATAAAGGTTATCAGAAAAGGGAAGAGACCCTATACAATGTGTGTCAATCACCGCTGTCCTTCTAAAGATGATTGGGGTATAGATCAATTAAAGATTGGCGCAGAAAAGGGAGAAAAAATAAATTATCAAAAACTGTCAAATCTGAATGTTTCGGATATTAAAGAGAAGTCCAAGGAATTAGAACTCGATTTAGAGAAAATTTTACAGGCCGAAAAGGAAAATAAAAACCGAAAAAGTTTGAAGGAGTGGTTGGATAAGAAGATTGAGAGTTTGGATGATGAAGAGTAATTACTTGGCGATCTTATTTTTAGATCAAAAGGTGGTTTGAGCTTTTAAAACAGTTACTTTTAATTAACCTTAGGAAAAGAATAATCTTGTGTATTTAGAGGAAATATATTGTTTAATCATTAGGAGTGAAGAATTTTCAAAAGGAGGATTCAAAGGTTGGCGAGGATGATAGTTTTTGCCTCCGGAAAGGGAGGAGTGGGTAAAAGTACAGTAACAGCCAATTTGGCAGTGATCCTAGCTAGAGAAGGTCTAAAGGTTGTTTTATTGGATGCAGACATGACAATGGCGGATTTAGCTCTTTTCTTGGGTCTGGAGGTTGAAGGCCCTACACTTTCTGAAGTGCTTTCTGAAGAATCAAAGCTTGAAGAGGCCATATATGAAGGTCCTGAAGGTCTTCATGTGTTGCCGTCTGAGATTTCACTTAGTGGTGTGAGAAAGACCAAACCTAAGGGATTGGAAAAAGTTGTTGATGAGCTGTCGGACATATACGATATTATTTTAATTGATTCACCCTCTGGGTTAGGATTTGGGGCTTTGGACAGTTTGAGGACAGGAGAAGAGATGGTTCTGGTTACGGAACCGGTTCTTACTTCTCTTTCAGATACGTTGAGAACAAAGCAGGTAGGTGAGAGATTTAACACTAAGACTTTAGGAGTGGTAATATCTATGGCATCTGGATCGGATTGGGAGGTTCCTGAAGAAGAAGTCGAGAATATGCTGGAGGCTTCCATATTAGCAGTAATACCAGAAGATTCGGAAGTCCGAAGGTCTATATCAGCAGGTGAACCAGTAACGGTGAGAAATACTGAATCTCCAGCAGGAAAGGCTTTTCAAAAGCTGGCATCCGAGCTTTTTGAAGAAATAGAGGAAGAAAGTAGCTGATTTAGTCCCTGATCCCTTCTTTTGAAATTCTATATACTGCTTCTCCTTCTGCTAATTCGGGGCTATCGACAATTCTAGCTATTCTTCTGGACCCTCTCGATTTTCTGAGGTATATTCTGTTTGTCGCCGAGTGCCCAAGAATGTGACCACCAACCGGCTGTGTAGAATCACCTACAAAGGCGTCTGGGTTTGCTTGAACTTGATTAGTAACGAGTACTGCAACATTGTATTGATCCGCTATTCTATGTAAAGCTAAGAGGTGTTGACCAAGTTTTTGCTGTCTCTCCGCAAGCGACTCCCTCCCAACGTATTCAGCTCTGAAAAGTGAGGTTACTGTGTCTACCACTAATAACTTTATATCCTCCTCTTCAACTATGTCCTGAGCTTTTTCTGCTGTGATTAACTGTTGATCTGTATTTACAATTTTAGCAACGTATATACTTTGCAAGGTCTCTTTAGGGTCTAAGTCCAGCGCTTCGGCCATTGATTTTATTCTTCGAGGGCGAAAGGTATTTTCTGTGTCTATATAGATGGATTTTCCATCTAGCCCCCCTTCTTCAGGGGGAAGACGAACGTTAACGCTAAGCTGATGGGCTAATTGTGTTTTCCCCGACCCAAATTCTCCAAATATTTCAGTAACTGCTTGGGTTTCTATTCCGCCACCAAATAAGTTGTCTAACTCTTCGCTACCTGTTGTTATCCACCCTACATCCCCTCTTTTCTCCATTATTTCTTCGGCTGTGACAAACTGGTCCTTTTCGCTTTCTCTTCTTGCTTCTTGGATTATTCTTTCTGCCTTGGACTCTCCAATTTCAGCGGCCTTGAGTAGATCATTTTTCTTTGCCGTGGCGACTGCTTCGATGGTATCGAGTCCTGAATCTCGAAGCCTTCGGGCAGTAGCTTTTTCTATCTCTTCAAGAGTTTCGATGTCCCGGCTTTCTTTCACTTTTAGTAAACACCTCAGATCTCTATTTTTTCCATTATAATGCCCGCTTCTTCTATGGGGTCAGGATATGATAATTCTCGAGCTCTCAGTTCAAGTTGATCAAAGTAATCATCACGCTTTATTATCCCGCGGAGTTTGACTTCTTTACCCTTAAGATCCAGCTTGTTGTAAAAATCATCGAGTGAATCGATTTTTGATATACTTTGGGAGATTTCTTCAGTGGGGATCCCGAAAAGTTTTTCCGCAAGTTTCCCAAAGGCCACCGCCCGTATATTGCCCGTCCCATCGTCTACTACCAAGTTAATGACAGCCCTCTTTTCCTTCTTTACCACTTTTCCACAGTTTTCACAAAGTATTTTTTCGGATTCTCCCTTTAGATTCCTTCCGCATTTTGGACAGACGCTAAATACAGGGTCTCTTTCAAAAACTTGCACGATTGTTCCTCTGATTTCTGCCTGTAAACCCTCTTTCGTGTCCTTTATTTTTGTTTTTTTAGCCGGTGTTGATTCTTCGGGTATTTCTTCAAGTCTAGCTACGTCCTCTTTCAAGTCCGGATTTATCTCTAATTTGGTCTGTTTTCCCGCTCTTATTTCGGGTCTCCCATAATTGTTGGGTGTTGTATAGGCGTCCGTGACCTTTATGACGTCTCCAACACTGATTTTCTTTATTAGTTCTGTCTTTGATTCCCAGAGAGATAGATTAGTTCTGGCGGTTTCGTCACCTATGGTTAGAGAGGCGACCTTTCCTTTCTTTCCATCCGTTTGTTCGAAATCCCTTATTTCCGATTTTTCAACAACACGACCCACAGTCTCAAGAGAATCCAGTCCTCCATCCAGTGATGCTAGATTTATACGCTGAGGTCGAGTAGCTTTTATTTTAATGTCCTCGGGATTCGATCTTATATTGGTACTTCTATTCACCTGAATCTCTGGTCGGTCCTGTAGCCCCGTGCGAGTTCTTGCGTTTTCAATCAAAATAACATCTCCGGCTTCCAAATTTTCAGCCTTTTCTACCATATCGTTCTAGAAGGAAGCTCTTATGGTGCCTGTTTCGTCGGATAAAACGATATTCATGACTCTTCCTTGGGAGTTGTCCTCCCTTTCGAATTCCCGGACTGGAAACTTTCGTCGAATCCGTGCGGCTATATCCAACGCTGGCATGTCGGGTTCAATTTGTTCTATTTTTAGGAGCTTTCTCTCGAATTTGGGAAGATTTTCGATCTCTTCGCGAGGGGGGTTATCAATAATCCTTCCTCTCCAGTTGAGGTGTAATTCTGGCGTTTTCTGCCACCCTTCTCGTACAGTTGCGTTTTCAAGTTTTATTGCGTCACCCTGTTGGATTTCTTCTACCTGTTCGGCCTTATCACTCCAGAGAGAAACTCGACATTGGCCCGTTTCATCTATTATTCTCAAGGTAGAAACTTTACCTTCTGAGCCGTCTGCCCGCTTGAACTTTCTGGGTGAAGTGATTGCCGTTACCCTACCAACTATATCGGCGAATTCCATCTCTGGATTTAAATCTGCTATTTTGTTTTTTGATTCCTCAAGAGTTGGGAGATTTTCTGTTCTTTTGTCTTCGGGAAATATTTCTATTTCTCCTCTCCTTCCGATATTAAGCTCAAGAGAATCATTTCTGCCTTTTTTTGTATAGGCACCCTTTATCCTGATCGGCATTCCTTTTTGAATTTCTCCCTCTGATATAAGCGATGCCATCTTTCCCCATAAGACGGTCCTGATTTCTCCGGTTTCGTCAAGGAGGATAAGATTTGCGACTTTTCCTTCCGAGCCATCACTTCTTTGAAACTCATTTGGTTCGAAGGTTCTTTCTACCTTTCCTACGATATCTACATTGGACATTCCTTGGCTGAGGTCCTCTATGAGAAGTTTTCTGACTTCTGGCTCCTTTTTTTCAAGTCTTACTCCATATTTTCTGGCTATTATCGTGGCTGCTCCTTTAGGTGTAATAAATCCACTAAGCTCTTCCTCCTTTTTTTCCAGTTCTTCAAGAATTTCTGCTTTTTCTTTGCCGGTCTTTTCGGTAATTTTTTGAATTATCTTCTCGGCTTCTTCATCCAAATTAATCCCTAA
>JBKHIS010000085.1:0-4333 GCA_046538535.1 Hadesarchaea archaeon
CATCCTCAAGCTCGAAATACAAATAATTCAAAATTGTGTTTCTTTCCTTGTCCTCAACTGTCGCCTGAGCCAAACTAGTTTCATGGTAAGGGCACCAAAGAGTGGGCTCGTCCCGCCTGTAGAGCCTTCCATCTTCGTAAAGTTCCAGAAATGACCTCTGCGCCGTTTCCATAGCCCGGTCGCCAATGGTTCTATAGAAGGTATCCCAGTCCCAAGACATTCCAATCCTATCATATATCTCCGTCATTTTCTTCTCGAGTTTCTCAGAAGCATCCATACACTTCTCAATAAACTTCTCCCTACCTACGTCCTCTCTCTTTATCCCTAACTCCTCCTCCACATATCTCTCAGTAGGTAAGCCGTTGTCGTCATAACCGACGGGGAAAAAGACGTTATACCCAAGCAGTCTCATGGCCCGAGCAACAATCTCAAATTCTAGATAGTTCTTAGCATGCCCCATGTGAAGATCCCCAGAAGCATATCTAGGGGGTGTATCGATTGAAAAAATGGGCTTTTCGGAATCTTTATCGAACCTAAATAACTCCCACTCGTCCCACTTTTTCTGCCACTTTTCCTCTATATCTCCGGCACTATAGTCCTTAGGCAGGCTCATGTTAACCCTAACAAAAATCTAATTCCTCAAATATAAAAGGAATTGAAAATACCCACTAAAAATCATTAAGCTCTCCCTGCCTTGATACTCGGCTCAATCGCACTTTCTCTCCGATCTCGAGTTTCGTGCCAGCAAACCCAGAGATGGTCTTGACACCAGTCTCCTTTTCAATTCTCGAGGACTCCTCACCCGGCGGATTTTGCAAGAACAGCATTCCCATATGAAGAATCACAGCCATTTCGGGCTGCACAGATTTCAGCATCTTAATAAGATCTTCAGAGCAGAGATGGCCATCAATCCTCTTTTCATCGGGCCGGGTTACATTCGCAATAAGAACTCTAACATCCGAAAATACGTCCTGCAGTCCGTCAAAAAACTGCGTATCACCGGTGTATCCTATAGTTCCGGATTCAGTGTGGATATTGAATCCGATACCCTTGGGATCGCTGTGTTCAGTTCGAGTAGCCTCAAATTCTATTCCTCGAAATTCGATCATGGCGTCCTCGGTCATGGACACCACCCTTCCAATTTTTTCCATATGATATCTGGATATCGCAGGATGTCCCCCATCGATCCCCTCCAGTAAGGTCTTGTTGCCTATCAAAATTCCGCCAGTAGGACTCTCTCTTCCAATTGATTCTATCATTATTTCGGCGTCCGCATAATGATCCGGGTGGGAATGAGAAATCGCCAATCCATCTAGATCATTGGGATCAAGTCCAAACTCTCTGCTCAAAAGGAGGGCACCGGGACCGGGATCCACGTGTAAATTCACGTTGTCGTGTATCCTAAATCCTCCGGTCCTAAACGTCTGATCCACCGTTTGCAGTCTACCTCCACCGCATCCTAGAAAAACAATTTCAGTCATCCTATCAACAGCTTAATCAAATTAAATTATGCCGAGGTATTAATATTGAATCCCTAAAATATTGTTAAATATAAATTAAAAAGGAAAAAGATCAAGTTAAATCACTCAATCGTGCTCCTCAAACATCTTGTCCTGTGTCTCATCGTTCTCTCTGAGCCACTCGATCAGCATCGCAACGTGTTCCTTCTCTTCATCCCTGTTATGTTCAAGAATCTCCTTCAGATCTTCATTATCCGTATTCTCAACACGTTCCTGATACCAGTTTACGGCCTCAAGCTCTTCGATAAGCGACTGACGAGCTCTTTCAAGATCCTTTGTTTCAGGAGAAAGATTTTTTCTTCCCTCATGTTCTCCAGTCAATTTCGATCACCTCCATTACAGCTTTGTATACCCTAAAATTAATTCTTTTTGTTCACAGAAGTTCCAGAGAATCCGAACGATGACGTAAATAAAGAGTGGTAAGGTTAACGAACCAAGTATATTCTAAGACATACGAAAATATACTGTACATCTGTATCTTTAGAGAATAGGCCCTTTAAATTGCTCCAGCTGGATTGATAAAACGTGCCTCCATGAAAAATATAGATATTAGAATGAATAATATGCGATTTGCAGAATTTAAAGATGAGGACCTAACACCATCTGCTGGATTGTTCGTGTCCATATTCAACGAAGAACAGTGGAACTACAATTGTACAATCGAAACAGCAAGAAGAAGATTAAAGGATTTTTCGAAAACGCCCACTTTACATGGAGTTTGTTGCCATAAAGAGACCGAATTGGTGGGGTATCCTCCACCAAAAAATTAACTACAGCAAATAATTAACGAATTAGCAAAGAGAAATCAAACTGCATCCTCAAATCTTTTCAAACAAAAGTAAAATCATAATCTGAGGGCCCGTAGCTCAGCTGGTACGAGCGCCGCCTTCGCAAGGCGGAGGTCCCGGGTTCAAATCCCGGCGGGTCCACCACATACCTTCTCTAAAATAAAAATTTTCTTAAAAAAAGAAAAATTCTTACGTCTTAGAGAAAAGTGGTAAACAAATGGAACTTTTTGAAGCTATAGAAAAGAGAAGAAGCGTCAGAAATCTTGATGAAGTCGACATCCCGAAGGAGGATCTGGAAAAGATTGTGAACGCGGGACGAATCGCACCCTCAGGAAGCAACATACAGCCAAGAGAGTTTATAATCATTACCGATTCCGAGAAACTAAGAAAGCTGTCCGAGATACAAGAAGCGTTAGGGGAGGTCTCAGCAGCCATTGCAGTAGTCTGCGATCCGGAGAAAAGTAACTGGTGGGTCGAAGACATGGCAGCCTCGGTAGAAAACATGCTCCTAACAATCGTAGCCCTGGGCTATGATTCAGTCTGGATCGAAGGAACGTTGCTGAGCCAGGAGAAGCGGGCGAAAGAAATCCTCGAAGTCCCGGAAAAAAAGAGGCTCGTGACCATATTGCCTATAGGAGAGGCTTCAGAAGAAGAAAGAAGAGCGGAAAAGAAACCATTGGCGGAAATTACTCACTACGAGAAATACGGAAACAAGACAGATTGATAGGCCATCTCCGAAAGCTCAGAACTCCTTCCACTTCGTGGTCTTAATTGCCACGGCTCCAAAGACCAGCGTAAGGCAGAGGAACAGAACGAACGGCAGAAAAGTCTGACCAGGCTGGCCGTGAATCATCGTTGCTCTAAGTCCATCATGCAAATAATAGAGAGGAAGAACCCTAGCAACTGTCTGCAGAAAATCGGGCATTATCTCAAGCGGAAAAAACGCTCCGGAAAGGAACATCATCGGAAATCCTATTGCGTTTCCCGCGGCGTTAGCTGCCTCAACATCCTTTATTATCCCACCCAAGGTTATTCCAATGGTACTAAAAACTGCTGATCCCAAAAATACCAAGGAGAGAGAATACGGCCCCGGTATCACCTCAACACCATAAACAACCCATGCGGCGCCGATCATTACAAGTGCCAGCAAGAACGCCAGCATGGCCTGATTCAAAACGTTGCCAACGATCCATGATTTCTTATCCAATGAAGTAGCTGCCAACCTTTTGGTCACGCCATTTCTATTGAACTCGGAAATAGTAGAAGTCACACCCATTATACCATTGGCCATGATAAAAGCGGCTATCAAACCGGGGAGGTAATAATCCACCGCACCGAAACCCTCCCTTCCCATGTCGACATCCTCAATCTCCAAAATTGAACTTGCTCCTATACTTCTCTCATTAAAACCTCCAACTATACTGGATACAATGCTCCTAACGATGGGTGCACTCTCATCTCCCCCGCTAGTGAATATCCTAAGACAAATGTTTTCCTCGGGAATAAAGCTCTTGGCATTTTCAAGCATCTTCTCCCCCTCCTCATTTTGATCCCATTCGTTGTCTACTCCCGAGGATCCAAAGTATTCCCTAATTCTCGAAAGCGTCTCCAAGGTTACATCGATTCCGACTCTCGTACTCTTTTGTTGTATCCCCTCTTGAAATCCGTCCGGAATCACTAACGCTCTTTAATTGCTAAAGGAAGTGTCATCTCCATACGTTTCCACATTCTCCTCCCTAGGGATTCTCCGGACGTCCAGTGACTCCACGCTGTCGAGTGCATTCTCAAATGCACTCGATAGCTCGGTGGGTTGCGCCCCCACATAATCTCGATTTTGAACGTAGAGGGTATAGTTGGATTCCTGAGGTCCACCCATAACGGAGCCAAAAATCAGCAAAAGCATTAATGGAAACATTATTGAAAAGAAAACACCGCTTTTGCTCCGTAACCAATTTTTCGTCACGGCTTTGAAAACCTGAAAAGTACCACTCATTCTATCAGCTTCCCACTCTCGTCAATTCTACC
>JBKHIS010000033.1:0-12811 GCA_046538535.1 Hadesarchaea archaeon
CTTTCACGGAGTGAATAGGAGTCTTGATTATCAGCTACGGAGACCTCCATGTCGTAGAGAGGCTGATCTCCAAATCCTCTCGGCCACCAAAGATCCGGATCTTGAACTCTTGCCTTCAAATCAACTTCCTCATTTCCCTCTTGTAACTCCTTCGTCGCCTTGAACTCTCTCCCAGCTATTTTCAGCTCGAAGTCATGTCTCCCCTGATTCAAAACCTCCACCCCCACTCTTGCCTTCAAATCAACTTCCTCCTCTCCGTGATCTTGTTCCGTCGTCACGAATCTAATTCTGGGGCCGGAAAATGCTATAATGGAGATCTCCCTCCATATTCCCATTGTCGGAAAGCAGGGTCCCCAGTCCCAGCCATAATGACACTGTGCCTTTCTAATAAAATTCCTGGCCGGCTGATCCACAGGATATCTAATTGCAGGTACAGGGTAAGGATAATCGTCCTGCTTTTCAATTCCGTACTTGACTGGCGATTTAAACTTGATCAGAATCTCATTGCTTCCCTCTTCCAACACATCGCCTATATCAAATTCATAACTCCGATGCATATTTTCGGTTTCGCCCAACTTCTTTCCGTTTATGAAAACCTCGGAGACCGTGTCCAAACCATTACACTTAAGGATAACCTTTTCGTGCTCCAAAATTTCCTCGTCGACCTCAAAGTGTCGCCTGTATTCCCAATCCGACTTACCTATCCACTGTAGATCTAGCTCATTATCCCCATAATAAGGATCCTTAATCTTTTCCTCCCTCCACAGAT
The DNA here is from genome assembly GCA_046538535.1 of Hadesarchaea archaeon. GTDB lineage: Archaea > Hadarchaeota > Hadarchaeia > Hadarchaeales > JAGGTB01 > CAYLJV01. The sequence goes on from JBKHIS010000033.1 coordinate 770, forward strand.
CGCTGTAGACCCCTCCAGGAACTTTAGCATTCAGCCATTCATCAGCTTCAACTTGCCTAAATTGCCAATCGCCCGCGAGAGAAATCTTTCTCAAAGTACCCCCACTAAAAAAAGGCCATAAAGACTAAAAAGTTTATTCTGAGGAGATCGCCCATTCGATAAACACTGATCCACAGAGGAAAGTCAAGGCTCGGCTTTTCTGATCTCCTCTCTCACTCCTTCTTTATAATCCGAAATTTTCATTCGAAGTTCGGGATCGCCAATTGATAATATCTTCAGACAGGCGAGAGCTGCGTTTTTGGGATCAAGCACAACCATTGGGCTGACCCCACTGGGCATCCTTAGCGAGGAAAACACATCTGCTCCCCCGTACTTAGAGGAATATGGAGGACAGGCTATAACCGGAAAGCCCGTATTCGCATCGACAAAACCGGAAAGGGCGTTTGATCTCCCTGCCACAGTCAAATAAACAATTTTTTTACTTTCTTCGTATTTCTTCAGTATATCCATTACCTTTTCCGGAGTCTTATGGGCAGAGGCCACTCTGACATCGTAGCTCACACCAAAATTTTCAATGAAATCAAGCGCTGGTTCGGTAAAATCCATGTCCTTCTCAGATCCCATTATCACTACAATCGTTCCGTCCGTCAATCTTACACCCAAGAAAAAAGAAGGAAGGATAATTTAAGTCTTCTTCGATTTATGCACTTCGAAGGCATTCAAGGAAAATAAAAACTAGTTTATCTCTCTAAATCTTGACCTTAATAAACAGCGAAATCAGAAACACCAATGACATCGGAACCAGCAGAAAACGCATCGCCAAATCTATGTAAAACTTATCCGCCAAAAATCCCATGATGGGAGGTATCAGGGAAAAGCCGAGCGGATCGAATGTCATGGCCAAGCCATTTATCGGTCCGCTGTAGTTCGGGAAAGTTTCGACACCCAAAGTAAAGAGATTGGGCCATATACCCGAGATAAAAAAACCGGAAACAAAAACCGCCAGAATTACCCAGTACCCCGAAAGAAGGAAAAAAGCCGAAAAGAGCAGGAGGACCACTGACCCTGCGTAAACGGCTACCAAATTCTCGTGTTTGAATCTCTCCGAAATCCTACTGTTAAGCAGTCTTCCAGGAATATAAGCGGCTAGGAAGCCGGAGAGACTCGATCTTGCAACAAACTGGGAAAAGCCCTCCTGCTCAAGGTAATAAACAAGCCAAGTAAAAACTCCTCCTTCCACGCCCACATCAAAAAGTATTCCAAAAAGTACGCAAAGAATGACCGGATTCTTGAGTATCTCACCAACTTTATCAAAAGACACCGGATCTTCCCTCACGGAAACTTCCGACGGATCAGCCCTATACATTAGAATAAAGACAAGGAAAAAAAACAATCCTAGAAAGATGTATGCATGCCTCCACAAACCCCAAACCTCCATTATCAAAATCGCGAAAAGGGGACCTATCGTCGCCCCAATGGCCCAAAAGGCTTCGTTGAGACTGAATATCCTACCCCTTGATTCGGGGTATAGATGTCCCACGAAAGGCCTTCCAAGACCTCCTGGAATCCCAGAAAACAACCCCACCACTATCAACAGAATCAAAAAGAGCAAATAAGTCGGGGCGAGGCCCAAGAGGAATGTCGCCAGTGCGGTTAGCCCCAATCCAATCAATATGTAGCGCTCTATGAATATCTTTCCTGCGAACATGCCGGAAAGTAGAGCCGAGAGTGCAAAACTCACCGAGGCAGCAGGCGCCACAAGGCCAAGAAGACTCTCCGAAACCGAGAAAGTTGCCTTTATCTCGCTAAGTAACGCCCCTCTCATCTGAATTGAAACGCCCCAAAGCGCGATATATAAGAATACGGCCGAAGTCCAAATCTTTCTGTTTTCAAAACTTTCAAGCATGTGCAAACCTCTCAAATATGGATTTTCCACCGGGAGATGACGAACTCCTCAACTTCTGCGATCGAACAACCTTCTATATATCTTGTACAGAATTATTTCTTTTCAAATACTTTATTTTTAGAAGGTGCTATTGCCGTCGTATCGATGAAGCCAAGCAAAACTCCCACACCAAACCGACTAAAGGGTAATAAAAGAGATCCAAAGTTAAAAATTACTCCTAATTTCATTCATAACCTCTTCGAGATCCCTGGCCTCAAACATATTAACTCCCATATAGAGATTCGCTCCGGCCTTATACATCTCGCTGACCAAATCCTCAATCCCGAGCCTTCTCGGATCCTCCTCCACGATAGACTTCCAATCCTTGATTCCCTCCTTCTTGGCCCTCTCTTTCGCCTCCTTTACTTCCTCTACCCACCCGGGTTGCGTTTCCTTATATCCTTGTCTGAGAACTTCCTTGCTAACTTGGAGGCCCTCGTAAGAAAACCTGTTCTCATCGAAAGTCCCTGCTACGTCCCCCACAACCACGTCCCCATCTATATAAAGAAGCTCGATCTTGCCATCGTCATGACGCAGACCTGCCTGATCGGCCCTGCGAGTTATGATTTCATTTACCCTGTCGGCCACCTTGTATATTTCATCCAAGTCAACTCCAGAAATCCCTTCGGCTTCCTCGTCCTCTATATACCTATCCTGTTCCTCCAGCTTAGTCGATGATTCAACTATAGGGTCCTTCAGCTCGACCGCCTCCTCAGGCCACTTATTGTAGGGAAGACCGAGCTCTTCCGGTGAATATCTTCTCCTGGCGGAGGAACCTATCGGAATCGTGTTCCTGAATATCACTTCAAGAGGTATAAGATAGTTATGGAGGTCGGATCCAGTGATCTCGGGGTAAACGTATTTCCCATTTATGAACTCGGGCTTCACCACGTTCACCAGCTCTATATGCATGGTATCCGATGGCTCACTTAGATCCTCCAATTTCTTTGCCTCACCACCCTCCTCCATACCCACATAGTGCGTTTCTATACCATTTTCCTCGAGCATCTCAAAGGTATAAGCACCCATAGTCGCCAGTACCTTGCCCTTACCATCGATCGCAACGGGCATTTCCCCCCAGTCAAAAACCGAATATCTATCGGAAAAATGGAAAATTCCCCTGCCGGTATTTTCCTTGGATGGGCTTTCAACTATTTCTAAATCCTTTACACTTCCCACGATATCGCCATTTTCTTTGAATTAAACTGCAAAATAAATTTTTGTGAAACTCCTTGATAAACGATAACTTGAAATAAAATAGCGAATCGACAGCCAATCGCTCGGATTGAGGATCATGGACCCAACCGGATCTTATCCTTGCGTTAATTTTTCGATACAAAGATACACACAAACGATTAAATATATGAAAAAAACCTAAATAGGGTCTAAAATGATTGAGCGAAAACAAATCGAAGGAACGCTTTCCGAATACAATCCGAAAGATCTGACCTTGGGCATACTTTGTTCTCATTCCGCGTTACAGTTGATCCATGGCGCAAAACTCGAAGGATTCGATACATTAGCAATATGTCCAGAGGAGAGGGAAAAGGCCTACAAGGCCTTTCCAAGGGCCAAGGCCGACGAATATATGATTTTAGATAGGTTCAAGGATCTTCTCGATTCGGAGAAGCAGAAGGAGCTACTGGATAAAAACACGATCATGATCCCCCACGGATCATTCGTGGAATACATCGGAGCGGAGAACCTCCTGAACAATTTCGAGGTTCCAATATTTGGAAATAGGATGTCCCTTAGATGGGAGGGAAAGAGAAGCAAGCAGAGAAAATGGCTAGAGAAGGCGGGAATACAGATGCCAAAACGTTATGAAGATCCATCGGAAATCGAGGGACCAGTTTTTGTAAAGTTCAGCGGTGCAAAAGGTGGTAGAGGTTTCTTCATTGCCAGGTCAAGAGAAGAATTCGAAGAGAATTTAGAAAAGAAGCTTGAAAAGGGGGACATATCCAAACGGGATTTGAAAAACATGGCCATACAGGAATTTGTACCAGGAATTAGATACTACCCGCACTATTTCCACTCAGTTTTTGATCAAAAGGGCGCTGAAACCAAAAACGGATCCATAGAAATACTTGGAATGGACAGGAGAATCGAGCCGATCGACGAAAGCTACAGAGGGCTTCCGAACATTCCGGAGGAGTTCTTCAACTACACCGTTACAGGAAACGAACCGCTGGTTGTGAGGGAAAAGTACCTGGTGGATCTAATTGAGATGGGAATAAACGTTATAGAGACCTCCGAAGAAATCTTTCCTCCGGGACTAAATGGCCCATTTTGTCTAGAAACGGTATTCCATCCCGATAGGGGTTTCACAACATTTGAAATATCCGGGAGAATAGTCGCAGGGACGAATCTATTCCCAAACGGTTCCCCCTACTCGACGCTCATCTTCGATGAACCTATGTCAACAGGAAGAAGAATCGCTAGGGAAATAAAGACTGGTGCCGAAAGGAACGAATTAAGCAGAATAATTTATTGATCAGATATTCGAATTTCCATTTTCTTCCGGAAACTCCGGACGGATTGGTAAATCTATTTTTAACCAGAAAACGAATCGAATGGATAGGGAGAAAATTAATAAAACACGGATTATATGCCCTTAAGGAAATAACAATCACACGGGAAAGATAATGCCCAAAAGAACGGATATAGAAAGCATAATGGTAATCGGGTCAGGCCCCATAAAAATTGGTCAGGCGTGTGAATTCGACTATTCTGGCTCTCAGGCTTGTAAGGCCCTTCGCGAGGAGAACTACAAGACCATTCTCATGAATTCCAACCCAGCGACTATCATGACCGATCTCGATATGGCCGACAGAACCTACATAGAACCCCTGACGGCCGAATTTGCCGAAAAGGTCATCGAAAAAGAACAGCCTGACGCGCTGCTTCCCACGCTGGGGGCCCAAGAAGGTTTAAATATTGCTTCCACGCTTTCGGAGGAAGGAATACTGGAAAAATACGGCGTGGAACTCATAGGAGCCAAGGCCGATGCCATAAACAAGGCCGAAGACAGGACAAACTTCAAAAGGGCTATGGATAATATCAACGTACCCTATCTGGAAAGTCAAGCTGTAAACACAGTGGAGGATGCGCTGGAGGTGGCGGACGAGATAGGATATCCCGTTATCGTTAGACCCGCTTACACTCTCGGAGGATCGGGTGGAGGTTCCGCTTACAACAAGGAGGAACTTCGTGAAATTTCCGAAAGGGGAATCAGTAAGAGCAGAATAAACCAGGTACTTATCGAGGAGTCGGCGGAGGGATGGAAGGAATACGAACTCGAAGTAATGAGGGATCTAGCGGACAACGTAGTGATAATCTGTACCGTTGAAAACATGACTCAAATGGGAGTCCATACCGGAGATTCGATCACCTGCGCTCCATCACAAACCTTAACGGACAAAGAATATCAGAGGATGCGGGATTATTCCATCGACATTATCAGAGAAATTGGAGTGGAAACAGGAGGATCCAACATACAATTCGCCGTAAATCCTGATAATGGACGGATGATCGTCGTAGAGATGAATCCACGAGTTTCGAGGTCTTCCGCCCTCGCCTCCAAAGCAACAGGATTCCCGATAGCAAAGATTGCAGCAAAACTGGCTGTCGGGCTTACTTTGGACGAAATACCGAACGACATCACCAAAGAGACTCCCGCCTCCTTCGAACCCACGATAGATTATACGGTGGTTAAAGCCCCGAGGTGGCCTTTCGATAAGCTACCCGGAGCCGACACGGAGCTAACAACACAAATGAAGTCCGTGGGGGAGACCATGTCCATAGGAAGAAACTTCGAGGAAGCTCTCCAAAAGGCAATGAGATCGCTCGAGATCGGGAGGGCCGGACTAGGATCGGACGAAAATTACACGGAGCTTGATGATGAATATCTGAGGAAGAAGCTATCAAAACCAGATCCCGAAAGAGTATTTTACATGAAACAGGCGTTAATGAATGGCTATTCAATCGAGGAAGTGAGCGATTTAACAGATGTGGATCCTTGGTTTGTCTCCAGGATCAAGAAAATTATCGACGTGGAATTGGAAATTAAAGATTACGATAATATCGAAGAAATCCCAAAACGGACGCTTGAAAAGGCCAAAAGATACGGATTTTCTGACAAACAGCTTGCCCACATTTTCGAAACCGACGAAAAAAGCGTCAGGAATCATAGAAGGGGACAGAGCTTACACCCAACGTACAAGGAAGTGGATACCTGCGCGGCGGAATTCGAAGCAAAGACTCCATACTATTACTCCAGTTATGACGAGGAAACAGAGGTAGAGGAGACTGAAAGGGAATCCGTAATGATCCTGGGTTCGGGACCAAACAGAATCGGTCAAGGAATAGAATTCGATTACTGTTGTGTACAATCGGCCTATGCGCTGGAAGAAGAGGGTTACGAAACAATAATGGTAAACAGTAACCCCGAGACGGTCTCGACCGACTATGATACCTCGGACAAGCTCTACTTCGAACCACTAACTGCAGAGGACATTTTGGAAATAATAGAGGCCGAGAACCCTAAGGGGGTAATCGTCCAGTTTGGAGGACAAACTCCACTAAATATAGCAGAGGAGCTTGAAAGGGAAGGAGTAAACATCCTTGGAACTTCGCCGAAATCCATCGATATGTCGGAGGACAGAGAGCAGTTCGGAAATATGATAGATAAAGTCGATTTAAATCAGCCGGAAGGTGGAACAGCTAAGTCCTACAAAGAGGCCCTCCAAGTGGCAGGTAGAATAGGATACCCGGTGCTGGTAAGGCCCTCCTACGTTCTAGGCGGAAGGGGGATGGAGATCGTCTACGGTGAGGACGAGCTGGAGGAATACATCAGCGAAGCCATAGAGGTCTCTCCCGATAAGCCCATACTGATAGACAAGTTTTTGGAGGAGGCAATAGAGGTGGAGGTCGATGCCATCTCCGATGGGAAAGACGTGGTGGTAGGAGGAATGATGGAGCACACGGAAGAGGCGGGAGTTCACTCGGGCGACTCGGCATGCGTGTTTCCCCCAAGATCCATCAGCGAAAACGCCAAGGAGGAGATGAGAAGGGCGACCTACGAGATGGCCATGGAACTAAACGTTGTTGGCCTCATGAACATACAGTTTGCCGTGAAAGATGACGACGTATATGTGTTGGAGGTCAATCCAAGGGCTTCTAGAACCATCCCTTATCTCAGCAAATCAACCGGAGTACAGCTGGCCAAAATAGCCACAAAGGTAATGACCGGAAGCAGCCTTGAGGAGCTCGGATTTACTGAGGAAATAGATGTAGATCACGTTTCAGTCAAGGAGGCTGTATTCTCCTTCGACAAGCTCCCGGGAGTCGACACGGTTCTTGGACCAGAGATGAAGGCCACGGGTGAGGCGATGGGAATAGACTCCGACTTTGGAAGGGCGTACTACAAATCTCAGCTTTCGGCGGGGAACGAACTCCCGAGAGAGGGAAACGTGTTTATATCCGTTAGAAACAAGGATCTGAGAACCGTCACTCTGATCGCATCAAATCTCGAAAACATGGGTTTTAATATCTACGCGACGGAAGGAACCGGCAGAAAGCTCAAAAATATGGGGGTAGATTTGGAGATCGTTCCCAAGGTAAGCGATATCGAGAGGCCGAACATCCTAGACCTTATCAAGTCAAAGAAGATAGATCTCATAATCAATACTCCAGTAGGTAAGGGGGCAAAGTCCGACGAGTTCCAGATAAGGAGCGCGGCCGTGAACTTCGACATCCCATACATCACAACCATGGCCGGGGCAACGGCAGCCGTCAACGCGATAAGAAGTCTCAAGAAAGGGGAGATGACAGTAAAGCCGATCCAAGAGTACGCCCAAGAGGTAAAGGGTGGTAAAAAGTGAAAGCATACCTCGCGCTTGAGGACGGAACTTTCCTGAAAGGAAAAGGATTCGGAGCAAAAGGAAGAGCAGAAGGTGAACTAGTCTTCGAAACAGGAATGACCGGATACGTTGAAGCCCTAACGGATCCCTCCTACAACGGACAGCTACTGATGCTAACTTACCCCCAAGTTGGAAACTACGGAGTTACAAGTAAGGACTACCAGTCGGACGGAATAAAGGCGGAATCCTTAGTGATCAGAGACCTCTGCCGCTATCCCAGCAACTACAGATCGGAAATGGATCTCGACGAGTTCTTGAAGAAATACGAGATTCCGGGAATCGAAGACGTGGACACGCGAAAGCTCACCAGAAAGGCAAGAATACACGGGACGATGAAAGCCGTGCTGGTGACAGGAGAGGAAAGGGAAAAGGAGGAACTGGTTGAAGAGGCCAAAGAAATCGAGAGTATAAAGACCAAGGAGAGTCTTGTTCCGGAAGTTTCCAACGAGAAGATCCGGAGATACGAGAGTAGTGGAGATCTCGAACTGGTAATGATAGACTGCGGCTACAAAAGCAACATTCTGGAAAATACGCTAAAAGAAGGCATAAACGTCACCATCGTGCCCTACGATACCCCGGCGGACGAGATCCTTGAAATGGATCCAGACGGAGTACTCATATCGAACGGGCCCGGCAACCCAGCTTTATTGGAGAAAACCATCTCGACTATCGAAGACTTGATGGGAAAAACGGTAGTTTACGGAATATGCCTAGGCAACCAACTTATATCTCTGGCTCTCGGCGCAGAGACCTTTAAGCTCAAGTTCGGACATCGTGGAATAAACCACCCAGTCAAGGATCTTGAGAGCGGCAGGGTATTCATATCCACTCAGAACCACGGATTCGCCGTCACAGAGGAGAGTTTGGAGGAGGTCGGATTGGAGATCACACAGGTAAATCTAAACGATGAAACGGTAGAGGCCGTCGAACACAAGGACATGCCGATAAAGGCAGTCCAATATCATCCCGAGGCCGGACCCGGTCCTCACGACACGTATTTCTTCTTCGATGAACTGAGAGAGGATCTGGAAAAGAATCCATTCTAAAGGAATTTTTTCAAAGGGATTTTTTCGGATCCAAGTCAACGGATCCAAACACCAAAAATAAAAAAGAGAATTATGGATCCCATATCTTTGAGACCCATATTTTCCATCATTCCGAATATCTCGAAATCTTCAGAGGGCGTCCTCGCCTTCCTTGCCAGTTCTGATTTTTACCGCCTTTTCAACTTCCAATATGAAGATCTTTCCGTCTCCGACATCTCCGGTTTTTGCATTTTCGGATATCGTCTTAACGATCTCCTCTATGGTATCGTCTGGGGCAACTATCTCAAGCTTAATCTTGGGCAGAAGGTCCACTTCGTACTCTCTGCCCCTGAACTGCTCGGTCACTCCCTTTTGCTTTCCGTGTCCTTTTACCTTTGTCAGAGTCATTCCCGGATATCCCACTTCATCGAGAGCAGATCTAACGTCCTCCAACTTTTCTCTGCGAATCATTGCTTCTATCTTCTTCATCAGATACCACCTTCCTCCTCAGGATAGGCCTGGGCACCGTGTTCGGTAAGATCGAGTCCTTCTATCTCTGCCTCCGGATCGGCTCTGATACCTATCGTGTGTTCCATCGCCTTGAAAAGTACGTATCCAACGCCGAAGGCGTAGATAAACACCGTGCCAGCACCAATAAACTGCGCGATCAACTGGTCAACTCCTCCTCCGTAGAGAAGACCCTCCACAAAAGGCTCCGTAACGGCGTAATTCCCATAGGTACCGTCCGCAAATATTCCTACCGCTATAAGCCCCCAGAGACCGTTCAGTCCATGAACACTGACCGCGCCAACCGGATCGTCAATTCCTCTAGATTCGATGAATCTCACTCCGATAAACATCACAGCTCCGCCAATCAACCCTATCATTATGGCAGACCATCCTTCGATCCAGGCACAGGGGGCCGTGACTGCTACCAGACCGGCCAGAACTCCGTTGAGAGCCATGCCCACATCCCAATTATCCGTCTTCCACTTCGATATAAACATCGCCGAAGTTCCGCCCGCGGCAGCCGCAAGCGCCGTGTTAGTTGCGATTACGGAAATTCTCAGATGTTGTGCCGTCAACGTGCTACCAGCATTAAATCCAAACCAGCCGAACCACAGTATGAAGGTTCCAAGCGCCGCCAGACTCATGTTATGACCTGGTATAGCTCGGGGTTCGCCGTTCCTGAATTTTCCGAATCTAGGTCCGAGCGCTACGGCACCGGCAAGACCTATGAATCCACCCATGGCATGAACCACTCCGGATCCGGCGAAGTCAAGATGGCCGAGTCCGAAAGAAAGCTCGGAAAGCCAGCCTCCTCCCCAGACCCAGTGGGCGTAGATCGGATAGATCAGCGCGGTAATGCATATCGTGTACACGAAGTAGGCCTTAAACTTCATTCTGCCGGCAACCGCACCGGAGACGATTGTTGCAGCAGTGGCAGCGAAGACCATCATGAACAGAAAGTTCAGATAGATCCCCACATCATAACCGTTTAAAAGGAAGAACCCATCGGTGCCAATAATTCCAAAGGCATCGGTTCCCATCATCAGCGCGTATCCCACAGCGAAGAACGCCAAGGCTCCGAGACAAAAGTCCATCAAGTTCTTTGCAAGTATATTTACGACGTTTTTAGCCCTCACGAAACCCGCTTCCAGCATTGCAAAGCCAGGTTGCATGAACATTACCAGCGCCGCCGATACCAGCAGCCAGACGTAATCTAAAGATGGGGTATCAGTTGCCGTTCCTGTAGGGTCCTGGGCCATTGCAGTCGGTGTATTCGTCAAGACAAACAGCACAATTACTATTACCAACGGAAGTACTTTTTTTCCATTTTCTCTGTCAAACTCCATTTTATCATAGGAATTAGGAAACCTTTTTCCTATTAAGTCTTTTGTAAATATTTATCTCAACCCAGCTATTTTGAACGTTAAGACAAAATACAGGTTAAAATTTGGTGAAATGTTAATAATGATTTCAACCATCGGAACTAACCAGATTCTCAGGTTAACAACAGAAGACCGATATCTTAAATAGAAAAGCCTTTATTTAGACTCTCCCAAGCAAAATCGATCTACATGGAAGACCCAATTGCTTACTGTGGTTTGAACTGTACCGAGTGCCCAGCCTATATCGCCAAGCAAGACGATGATGAAAAACTGAGGGAGAAAACCGCCGAATTTTGGTCAAAGGAATTTGGCAACTTTCATCCTGAGGAAATCAACTGCGACGGATGCAAAAGCGACGGTGAACTCCTTAAGTACTGCAATGAGTGCCCAATCAGGAGTTGCGCAACTCCCTCAGGATTAGAAAACTGCGGACACTGTGCGGACTATCCCTGCGACGAGCTCGCGGAACACCACGAAAACATTAAAGATGCGAAGGAAACCCTAGATGAAATACACTACAATATATTCTAAAAACAGAATATATTTGGAAATCTGTTAAATTTTGTGTACACGTGTACAGTAAAAAATAAAGTAAGGTTAATTTTTGTGTAAGGGTGTACACAACAAAATCAAATATTATTGTCCGACGTCTAAAGGAAGCTTAAACCAGAAAAATGGATTTTTTGTTATGGGTGTACAGTAAAAAGCCGAACCCTCTACTCACCTTGTTCCATCCCACTCGTCGTAGAATCTCTCCAAAAACTTCTCCATAAACTCGTGCCTCTCCTCAGCCATTCCTCTAGCTGTGTCAGTGTTTATTCGATCCTTGAGCAGAAGCAGTTTCTCGTAAAAATGATTTATCGTGGTAGTTTCGCTTTCCCTGTACTCCTCAAAGGTCTCGTAGTTTTCAGGGGGCTCCCCAGGATCGTGGATCTTCCGTCCCTGGCTCCCAGCATAAGAGAAGCATCTCGCTATTCCGATCGCTCCCAGAGAATCAAGTCTGTCGGCGTCCTGCACTACCTTCCCCTCCTTCGTCCCGATATCGGATTCGGCGCCAGCTCCCTCAAAAGAGACGTTCTCTATTATGTGGCTTATCTTCGAGACTATTCTATCCTCAACACCGAGGTCCTTCAACCATCGCCGAGCTCTTTCCGAGCCCGTCCGCCCATCGTTATATTTCCAGTCCTCGAGATCGTGCAGTAGAGCCGCCAGCCGGACGATAAAGAGGTCCGCTCCTTCCTCCTTCCCGATTTCTATGG
>JBKHIS010000086.1:0-3892 GCA_046538535.1 Hadesarchaea archaeon
AGTAAACCACTTTTACGAACAGGACTACAGTAAGTTAATGGACTCGGGACTCTATGATAAGCTGGTGGACGAAAACCTTTTAATACCTCACGAGGAAGTAAATACCACACCCCCACAACCCGATAAATCCTTTAAAATCATCCAGCCAAAGGAACTAGACTTCATCTCTTATCCGTACGAATGGTCTTTTAGTCAACTAAAAAGGGCAGCCTTAACCACCCTAAAAATACAAAAAACTGCTCTCGACTTTGACATGACGCTCAAAGACGCAAGTGCCTATAATATACAATACGAAGGCTATAAGCCTATTTTCATAGACACGTTATCCTTCGAGGAGTATACCGAGGGAGAACCTTGGGTGGCCTATCGCCAGTTTTGTCAGCACTTTTTAGCGCCCTTGGCCCTCATGAGTTACAGGGACGTTAAGCTAAACCAACTATTGAGGGTACACTTGGATGGAGTACCCTTAAACTTGGCCAGTTCCCTTCTTCCTATGCGCAGCCGATTGAAATTTACCCTCCTTTCACACATCCACTTTCATGCAAGATCACAAGAACGTTACGTCAAAAAGAGCAAGGAACAAAGCAAGGTAAGCGTGGATACTTCCAAGAAGATGGGCCGCACTTCACTTCTAGGATTGATAGATAGCCTCGAATCTGCTGTTGATGGTCTATCGTGGAGGGAAGAAGATACTTTATGGAGCGATTACTACGGCGGGAGCAGTAACTATTCTAACGAGGCCATGGAAGATAAAAAAAGGGTCGTCGAAAAATTCTTAAACGAGGCAGAGCCAGAGGAGGTATGGGATCTGGGTGCAAACATCGGCGTGTTCAGCCGCATAGCTTCCAATAAAGGTATTAGAACCATCTCCTTTGATTTCGATCCCGCCTGCGTGGAGGGAAACTATCGCAAAAACCTTGAAGAGGAAGAGGAAAACATCTTGCCGCTCCTGTTGGATCTGACAAACCCGAGCCCGGGTATAGGGTGGGAAAATCAAGAGAGGAAGTCCTTATTAGACCGAGGACCTACGGATACGGCGCTCGCGCTCGCTTTAGTACACCACTTAGCTATCTCCAACAATACGCCATTTCGGAAAATCGCTCATTTTTTCAGCAAGTTATGTAACTCCCTTATCGTTGAATTCGTTCCGAAGGATGACTCGCAAGTTCAAATGTTGCTAGCGAATCGAAAGGATATTTTTTCGGACTATACCAAAAACAACTTTGAGGCCGCTTTCGAGGAATACTTCCCCATTGCCGACTCAAAGGAAATTAGTGATTCCAAGAGAACTATTTACCTGATGGAGAGGAACGAATAAAAAATGAAAAAAAGGGGGTTACTTCACCCGTTCCTATTCGCAGTGTATCCTGTCCTTCTTCTATTTTCTAGAAATATTGGACACGTATCAATACCGGATATAATATTGCCTTTGGGGATAATAGTAGGGAGTACCGCTTTACTATTTGCGATACTGACCGGTTTACTCCGAAGTGGGGAAAAGGCAGCAATTCTTTTATCAATCTCTTTGTTCTTTTTCTTTTCCTATGGATACATTCACGACATATTGGAAGCAGTAATTTCAACAAGGAATAGTTATCTCCCCGCGATAGTGGGCTTGCTGTTTATTGTAATCGTATACCTTCTATTACGGAGATACTACAACCCCCAAGTTACGACTACTTTTCTCAACGTGGTAGCGACTACTTTAATTATTATATCCCTAGTTAACATAGGGGCTTATTGGATCAGATCCGGACCACGGACAGAGCAACTAGCCTCAGAATTGCCAAGCTCAAGCACTGAAAAAGAGCAGGTTTCACGAGACATTTATTATATTATTCTAGAGAGATATGGGGCAGCGAGTACTCTCGAAAGCATCTACGACTTTAACAATGAAGAATTTGTAAACTATCTCACGGAGAAGGGTTTCTACGTAGCTTCAGAAAGCCGGGCTAATTACCTCAAGACCGGACACTCCCTAGCAAGCTCCCTTAACCTAGAATACATAAATTACCTAAGCGAAGAAGTAGATCAACCTGATAGTTGGAAACCTATACATCGAAAGCTGGAAGAATACACGGTATGGCGTTTCCTTAAAGAGAGAGGCTATGATTTTATCCATCTCGGAGGTTGGTGGGAGCCCACGAGAACAAACAAATATGCTGATATTAGTCTGAATTTTCAAGATATACCGGAATTTTCAGATGTTTTGGTTAGGACAACTGCGATATACCCTATATTGTACAGATTTAATATCGGTCCTTTTGGTAGCCAAGCACAATATCACTCCGTACTAAAGAGATTTGATAAGCTAAGCAATATACCAGAACACGAAAACCCTACATTTACATTTGCCCACATGTTTATTACCCATGATCCATTCAAATTTGATGAAGATTGTGCCTATTTATCCCCGGAGGAAGCTAGGAATAGTTCAACAAAAGAGAACTATATCAACCAGCTCATTTGTGCCAACACAAAAGTCAAAGAACTTATAGATAGCCTCCTTTCTCAATACCCGGAGTCGGAGCCTCGACCAATTATCATCGTTCAAGGGGACGAAGGACCTTTTCCGAAACGATACCTAGAAGATGGGGACAGCTTTAATTGGGATGAGATGGCGACTAAGACAGAACTTCGGCAAAAAATGAGAATATTGAACGCTTACTACTTACCCGGAGTCTCGGATGACGCCCTATACCCTTCCATAACGCCGGTCAATACATTCAGATTGGTATTTAACCATTATTTCGACACTGACTTAGAGTTACTACCTGATAAAAGTTATGCACTCAAAGACGATGAGCACATATACGAGTTTTTCGATGTAACTAATATGGTCAACTACGATTAAACTATGGAACGATAGATATTTACGAAAAGCTTGAGCCTGTGTTTTTAACAAAATAAAAATACACAAAACGGGCGCTAAAAATGCATAGGGGTTTTTTCGTACGAACGAAAATATTAGGACATATTTGCTTGTAAATTAAAATGATTATTATATAATTATATTACGACTGGATAACTACTTTTGAAAAGGAGGTAAAAATGGCGAAACGAAACGTGGAACTCATCGAGGAAGCCGGGGTAGACGTGGATGAACTGCGGGAAAAACTGATAGATGCCGCGGCGGCGGAGTTCACGACGTATTATTACTATACGAACCTCCGCACGCACTCCACCGGGCTTGAAGGTGAAGCAATCAAGGAGATAGTCGAGGATGCCAGGCTGGAGGACCGGAACCATTTCGAGGCTCTGATCCCCAGAATTTACGAGCTGGGAGGGACTCTGCCGAACGACATAAAGGAGTTTTCGGACCGGGCCGCATGCATGGACGCCAGGTTGCCTGACGAGGAGACGACGGAAAATCTGCTGGAGGTCCTGCTTGACGCGGAGCGCTGTGCGGTCGGCGTCTACACGGACATCTGTAATTACACCCAGGGCAAAGACCCGAGAACTTACGAGCTTTCGGCCGCGATACTTAACGAGGAGACCGAACACGAGGCGTGGTTTGAGGAACTTCTGACGGGAGAACCTTCCGGTCACTACCGCAGAGGGGAGCCCGGAGTAAGTCCCTACGTATCCAAGTTCATCCAGAACAAGTAGTAGTTGAGATAGGTTCTCGTTTTGAAGGGTGCAGCGAAGGTTGCACCCTTTTTTATTTGCTCCACTTCCTCACCTTCTATCGATTCCGGGCGGGAAGAGACACGGCTTCTGTTGGTCGCCCCGAAGCCGGGTATTGACCCTCCCAGTTTTTCAAGCCCACCTTTCTTCATAAAGTTTTCATACCTGATAAATAAAATATGTTTGAGGTTTGAATTCGGCTAAAGTTTTTACCATTCAAGAGGTGATTTGGTGAATATTTCGAGAAGAACCCCTTTGATCATTT
>JBKHIS010000087.1:0-3872 GCA_046538535.1 Hadesarchaea archaeon
TGCCAAAACAAGTATTATCAATGCCGAGGACAGCGAACAGAGGAAAGCTACCAGACTGACCACATAGGGATTATTCAAAACCGAACCGAGAATAAATCCCTCTCCAATTTCGCCTCCAAGCATTATTATCGCAAACGCCGCCCCAAAAGCAGCAGCATGAGATATACCCAACGTGTAAGGGGAACCGAGAGGATTTCTCAGTATGCTCTGCATTGCTGTTCCCGCAACTGCTAGACCCGAACCAGCCACAACGGCTGCCGCCACCCTGGGGAATCTAATATTCCAAAGTATTCTCTCCGACTGAGAGGTTCCGTCTCCAATCATTGTGGAGAAAATCTCCGTAAAGGAAATATTAGACGGCCCTATAGATATAGAAACTAGAAAGAGAAAAAATAATCCGATTGAGGATCCTAATATAAAAATATACTTTTTTCGCAGATTCTCCCGATACTCTTCCACCGAACCATCCTTTTCCATTTAAATCCCAGTCAGTTCCGAGCCTTCAGTTCAATCTTCCCGAATCCCCCGAAAATCTCGGACATATTATCGTAAACCCCCTTCCCAACAAACTCCGAATATATTCGATCGGCCTCCTCCCTGGGATCAATGTTCGAAAAAGCTTCCGGATAGATCACTTTTCCCATGTAATAAGAATTTGCCAATGTCGTAGCAAAATTCGCGGTGTAAAAATTGTATGGAAGAACTCCGTACACATTTTCATCTTTAACCGCCCTCAGATCTTCGTATCTTTCCTCCAACAAATCATCCAAAGATAGCTCAAGACCTCCCTCATCCATAAAGATTACCTCCGGATTCCACTCCAGAATCTGCTCAGAATCGACCATCGCATGATCACGATCTATCTCTCCAGCAACATTATTCGCGTTAATAAATTTCAGAGATTCATACCGTGGCTCCGTGGACTCGATTCCTTGTGCGCCCCTATCCCCTATTCCACCAACATACACAGTGGGTTTATTATCCACAGAAATATTCTTGGTTATGTTCGTAAGGACATCTATTTCCTCTTCTATAAATCCTATAAGTTCCTCTGCCCGTTCCTCCCTTCCAAGAACCTTCCCTAGTAGCCTCAAACCATCAAAAAGAGTGTCCCTTTTCGGTCCCAAATCACCATATTCAACGGCTATGACAGGCACATCCAGCTTTTCCTGTAAATCGTCTGCTTCACCAGATGTCCTATATGAACAAAAAACAACATGGGGCTCTTTTTCGGAAATCAGCTCGGCATCTCCTCCGTGCTGAGGCCCAATTGATTCCAAATCTCTCAGCTCGGGATTTGCAATATTATATGGGTTTTTCCTTCCATCCTTCTTTTCCCATTCCTCTACACCAACCAACTCATCCGTTGCGTTCAAATATGAGATCAACCTAAGTGAACCAGCATCAACTCCCACAACACGGCTAACGTTCTCCGGCACCTCAACATTTCTTCCGACCATATCCTCTATCTCAAATGTTTTACTTTGTCCGTCACTGAACTCCAATCCACTTCCTGCCAAACACGAAGAGAGGGTGATCCCAAAAATCATTACCAATAAAATCGATGCAGTTGTCAAATAGAACTTTTTCATAGACTAATTTCTCTCCCTTATCCCGGACCCATTGAGTTCATAGTAATTTTTATCTGCACACGGCAAGCAGAGCTTTGATCCTCCAATTTCCACTATTCTAGACTCCATGACTGTATCTCCACATTTATCACAACGACAACTTTCGAAAATGGGTGCAAATTCCGGCAAATCCGGCTCAACCATTTCAAAATTAAAAAAATCATCCGCACTCATACATATAACCTCGAAAGATATCTTTCTAGAAAGGTCGTTCATTCTACTTCGGTCCTCTTCGTCTCCCTCCCTTTGCTCTACCACTTTTTCGAAAAGCTTGCTATATTCGGGATAATCCTCCTCCCATACTTGTGAAGCATTTGGTCTCAAAGAAGCCCTTATCGCCTTTTCATCTCTTTTTGCCAATGTAACTGCAGTTTTTCCTACATCCTTAAATACTAGAGCATTATTCCCAAACGAACATCCAGTTGAGTACTGGATACCATCAGAAAAACAGTTATTTGTCTCCACAACCGCAAGAACATTTTCCATTCCCTCGCTTTCAGCTCTCAGTTCTCGTATCAAATAGGATCCTGCCTTTACTCCAAGTGCCAAGAAAGGACAAAAATGGCCGTGTAACCCTCCCGCCATTCTCAATATCTTGCTATCTTCCCCCCGAAAAATGATCTCTTCTATATTTTTCCTCGGATACCTCTTATTTGACATCATAGACTCCAAAGTGTTACTTTTTTTTGTAAAATTATACTTTATAAGACTTCTCTCCATAAAAGTAATACTAAAACTATTTAATCGTGCTACCTACATGTTACCTAATGAGCTCCGAAAATGCCCAAAGATTTGGAATAACAATCCCTCCTGACCTACTTGAAAAATTCGACAATGCCATAGAGGAAAAGATGTACGAAAGCAGATCAGAGGCAATAAGAGACCTTATCAGAGACTTTTTAGTTGAAAGGGATCTTGAAAAAGAAGGGAAAGCGTTAGGTGCCTTGACTCTAGTATACGATCACAGCAAAACTGGAGTGACGGAAAGGATTACTGACATCCAACACCATTCGGAAGCTGAAGTAGTATCAACCCTTCACTTACATCTAGACGAAACAAATTGTATGGAAATCCTAGCACTTGAGGGCAACTCATCAAAAATAAAGAAACTGTCAGAACAACTGAAAAGCTTGAAAGGAGTAAAACAGGGAAAGCTTGCGATAACATCGGTCAAAAACATCTAATATATCAACCTGCACTTTAACTCCGAAAACGTAACAAAAAAGATAATTTTAAGACCGAAGGATTAAATAATAAAAACCTAAAGTATTTCGCAGTGAAGATGATCAATCCCGATCAAAAGCGTTTTTATTGACGTATAGGAGATCACAGCCATGAGAGTTAGAAGAGTTCGAATACCCAAGGAGAGAATAGCCCCCGCAATTGGAGAAGACGGCGAAGTAAAGGAGGAAATCGAAGATAAAATGGATGTAGACCTTGAATATGACAGCGAGTCCGGTATGGTTATGATCAAAGGCGAAAAAGGCTCACCTCTTAATGTAATAAAGGCACAAAGTGTAATTAAGGCCGTTGGGAGGGGATTTAGTCCCCAAAAAGCATATCAACTCTTTGACGACGAAAACTTTCTTGAAATACTCGATGTCACTGATTTTTCTGGAAATTCCGAGAAAGCTAAAAGAAGACTAAAGGGCAGAGTAATAGGTAGGAACGGCAGAACTAGAGAACTGATAGAGGAATACACTGGAACTTCACTCTCCATATATGGAAAAACCATATCATGTATAGGCATATCTGAGGACGTGGAAATCGCCCGAGAGGCCATAGAAATGCTTTTGAATGGGACCCCTCATTCCGCAGTTTACAATTTTCTAGAAAACAAGAGAAGAGAGGAAAAAAAACCACTCGAACTCTGGAAATAACAAATACTTTTATTGCCCTGTCCCCCAAACTCTAATTAATTTTATGAACAAACCCGGGAAGGAAGTGAATCTTTTGTATAACAGAAATCGGCTAACCAAAAACGACAGAACAAACGAGAAGGGATAAAAAAATGGTGCTAGCGAGCAATATATTCAAGGAATTTCAAGAACACAGTGTAAGCGAGTTTTTCAGAAAAAACGCCTCTATGTTAGGATACACAGGGAAGGTGAGATCCCTAACCACTCTCATCCATGAAGGTGTCACCAATGCAATCGACGCGGCCGAGGACGCTGGCATTTTACCCACTGTATACGTAGCCATCAGATCCCTAAACGAGGACTCTAATCATTACGAAGTTGT
>JBKHIS010000034.1:0-12532 GCA_046538535.1 Hadesarchaea archaeon
ATCGCAAATACAAGATCTTCCGATTCAATCAGGTCTTTATCTATCTCATTCTTTCCATATTCAAATTTCTCAGGACTACTTTCAGCATTAGGAGAAACCAGAATACCCTCTTCTCCCTCCTCCCAAGATGCGCTTATAGTATTGATCCGAGGAGATCCAATAAAGGTAGCTACAAAAAGCTTCTTTGGATAATTATATAGCTCATCGGGGCCCCCTATTTGCATTATTCTCCCATCCTTCAATAAAACGATTCTATCGGCAATACTCATCGCTTCGGCCTGATCATGAGTAACAAATATAGTCGCGGTTCCCAATTTTTTCTGTAGCTGTTTGATTTCTCCCCTCATTCTATGCCTTAACTTCGCGTCTAGATTTGCCAAGGGTTCGTCAAGAAGAAATACATCTGGATCACGGATTATTGCCCTGCCTAAAGCGACTCTCTGAGCCTGCCCACCGCTTAAATCTGAGGGCTTACGATCCAAGAGTTCCTCAATCTCTAACAGTTCCGCCACTTCCTGAACTCTTTCTTCTATCTTCTCATCCGGAACTCCTCTCGCATCTAGCGGAAATCCTATTATATCCCCAGCGGACATATGCGGATACAAAGCAAAGCTCTGAAAAACCATAGCTATATTTCTATCTCTAGGATTAACATCTGTAACTTCTTTATCTCCTATATACACCCTTCCATCATCTGGCTCCTCCAGCCCAGCAATAATCCTAAGACAAGTAGTCTTTCCACAGCCAGAAGGTCCAAGAAAAACTACCAATTCCCCCTCTTCAATATCCAAGTTTATATCCTTCGCAGCTACTACATTCCCTCCCTCAAAAGTCTTAGTTATGTTTTCAAGTTTCGCACTTGTAATATCTAATCACGTCCCGTATGTTAAACCCGTTGAAGAAAGTTTATGTCCCAAGGTTTATATTTTTTATCTAATTTCATTTTCAACACCCTTAAGAAAGAGGTAATCAACAAATATTACTAGTAAAAAAATAAGAAGGGAGTTTAATTTTCCGCAAAATTATTAAGCTTTCAAAGAAGAAAGAAAACCAAGCCTCGGTTAGATTATGGTAGACAGAGATACCATCACCAAAATAGGGTTTGTTGCCAGTGCAGTGATCTTAGTACTCTGGGTTGTCTACGGTAATGTTTCTTGGAATTTTTATAATTCTCTTACCGATTGGGGTGGAGTGAAATTTTTGGGAGAAAACTTCGTTGGATTTGAGAACTATAGCGAACTAATTTTTGGTGATGGACTAGCAAACAGAGTATTTGAAAAGGCGTGGGTGAACACTATTATTCTAACAGGAGTTTTCGTAAGTGCAGGAGTTGCCTTAGGCCTCGGATTAGCGGTTTTACTGGATTTAGGAGTTAAAGGATCCGGTGTCTTTCAATGGATCTTTTTTGTTCCTTTCGGATTCTCCTTCGCAATTTCCGGAAACCTTTGGAGATGGGCTTTTGACCCAACAAATGGCACGATTAATGAAATATTTGAGCTATTCAGACTGGACTTCCTCCAACAGCCATGGACATCCTCTAGCGACCAGGCGCTTTACTGTATAGCTTTAGCATACTTATGGCAATTTTCCGGTTTTGCGGCCGTAATATTCTACGCGGGAATGAAAAGGGTCTCGAAAAGACAGCTTGAAGCGGCTATTATCGATGGCGCCAGCACTTTCAAAAAGTACTGGAAAATCGTCATCCCCCAGCTTCGAGGTGCCACCATGACGGTTCTTGCAATATATCTCTTCTATGCTTTAAGAGTGTTTGATCTAATCTATATTATCACCGGAGGAGGACCTGGTTGGAAAAGTACAGAAGTACTAGCCACCTCTATGTACGATTGGGCATTTAATAGAAACTGGTGGGCCAGGGCGTCCTCATTAGGGGCTATCATGTTCGTAATCGCAATCATCATCGTGATTCCCTTCCTCTACCACCTCATAATCAAGGAGGAATAGAACTACTAATAAAATAAAAAGAAAATAAAAAGAAAGGTCAAATATGAAATCGGAAGAATTAAAGAAAAGACTAAAAGAACTCGAATATAAAAAGGTTCTCATCTACCTAGTGCTAATATTCTTCGCAATTTTCTATCTAATGCCCTTATACACAGGCATAAACGTATCTCTAAAACCACAATCAGAGCTCGCGCAGACGGCCGTAACTCCAGTAAAGAACCCTACTATACAGACATACATGGACGCCTTCGAAAGAATCAAAGGACCCCTCTGGAATAACATTTCATTTACAGTTCCCGCAGTCTTAATATCCACCTTCTTAGGGGCCATGTCAGGATATATATTCTCCAAGTTCCGGTTCAAGTACGACACAATAATCTTTTTCGTAGTAGTAATGGGATTCTACGTTCCGCCACAATCGATCATCATTCCTCTAATGAAAACACTCACGTACTTCGGGATATTTGATACAATTTGGGGCCTAATTTTCATCCACGTTTCGCTAGGCATGCCAATTACCACCATGTTATGGAGAGACTATTACACAAGCATCCCCGACGAGATAGTGGAAAGCGCAATCATAGACGGGAACGGAATTGCAAGCGTCTTTAAAAAGATAATTATTCCTCTCTCAGTCCCTGGATTCATAGTAGTGGGCCTATTCCAATTTGTAAACATATGGAATGAATACTTCATAGCGATATCCGTTACTGCAACTGAAGCTCAGCCCCTATCCAAAGCAGTTGTAAATCTGGCCGGAAGCACGGTAGCTCAATGGAACGTGCAAAGTGCTGGAGCTATGATGATGCTACTGCCGTGCGTATTAATCTTTGCACTCATTCAACGGAGATTAGTACGCGGACTCATGGCTGGAGCGGTAAAACGCTGATTTATCAATTCGGTCTTTCGAACGTATCGATTCTTACATTCAAAGACATTTTATCCAAAAAAAGTCCAGACATTTCAACATATTACAGAAGCTAAAAACCCTTTGCTGTAACTAGGGTGCCTTTCTCAAGATAGGGGAATAAGAGAATATATGCATTCATCGCATGGCAATTTGAATCAGTTCTGACGTATCTATTACCCTTATTCCAAAAGACACCCCCTATAGCTCTATCCGGAATGTCGAAGATTTTTTGATGTTCCTCGGAATAAGTATTCTGAACTATCCATCTGAATCCCCTCAGTACCGCCTCCTTATACTTTTCGTGACCTCCTATTCCTGTTTCTTTACGGAATCTATATACCTCAGTCATGACCTCACAGATCCATCCGTTCCCACTTGTGGAGTAAGCACCCCTCCACCTCCCATAATCTCGAGGATCGTACTTATTCATGTACTGATTATCCAAAATCATCTCACTTAATTCAAGAACGACTCTTCTATAGCGGTTCTCCTGGCTTGCCTTATAAAAATCGAGAAGAGACATGACTACCCAGGAATTTGATATCGGATTTTTATCCCTATATTCTCCCTCTACGTATCCTAATTCCCCTTCATACATGGATGCATAGCGATCTGCAATCTTTTCTGCGGAATCGTAGTACTTATCCACTCCAGTAGTCCGATAAAGCCTGGAGAGCGCAGAAAGGACCTGTCCCTGATAAAGAAGCGACTCCTTAGTACCACTAAACCACTGGCCCGAACTGCTTCTCCTCCTGTAAGGCTTAACGGTTCCGTCGGCATTCTGCATAGAAATTAACCAATTCCCTGCCATTTCCGCGGATTCCAAATACACCGACTCTTCAGTCAAATCATACATCTCCAGTAGCGTAAAAATAGTAAGAGCAGCCGTGCCAACTACAAACCTGTTCTCTTTAACTCCCCTATTCAAGTCATAAGCATAGTGAAAGGCCCCATGAACCCCTCCAACGTTCTCGGTCTTCTGCATGGACAGCAAGAAATCCCCCCAGTCCTGTAACCTCTCCTTGATTAGCTCACTTTCCTCATAGTAGTTATTAACGTACATAAAAGTGTACACAATAGACGAAGAATACACAGTTACCAGTTCATCTCCATAACGGTTCTCAAAGGGATAGAAATACTTGTAAAATCCATTAAACTCCTCGTTTTCAGATCTTAACAGAAATTTGTTTCCCTGTTTAATCCTTTCTTCGAGCAAATCCTTATCCAAGCTTGCTGCCAATATAAAAGAGTTGTCCACAACCGTTAGCTTAGCCTCTTCCAGCTCTTGCTCATCATCTTCCTCCTCATGAACGAGGTGAAAAAAACCCATTGATACGCCCGCAGCGAATACGCCTATAATAAGCCCAAGTGCCAAGAATCTTATCCTTTCATCTCTCAAATACATTCACTTAGCCTTAGACCGACCTTTTTACTTTATTTATTATTTCTACACAAAAAGTTTCCCGATCACCATTCCTAAAACATTTAAGGGCTACAACAAATAAGCGCCTTTTTACGTCGATAAATTCGGTATTAACAGAAGACCGCGAAGGAGGTTCGCAGCAACAGGCCCAAAAAGGTTCAAATAATAAAAAAAATTATGACCTCTTACCCCCAATGGTGAAAAAATGGAGATAGCAGTTTGTGTTAAAAGGGTCCCTGCGTCCATGGAGGATATAGAGCTCACTGAAGACGGTGAGATCTCTGATAAATTTTTGACTTATTCCCTCAATGAGTACGACGGTTATGCCCTAGAAGAGGCAGTGCAGATCAAGGAAGAACTCGGCGGAAACGTTCGAGCTATAACCGTAGATTCGGAGGAAGCAGACGAAATTCTAAAGTTGTGTATTGCGAGAGGGGCCGATGAAGGAATTAGAATTTCAAACGAGAACCTGGAAGAAATCGATACCCACACAAAGGCAAAAATAATATCCAATGTCCTTAAAGAACTTGACCCCGACCTAATCTTTACGGGGCTTACCTCCGAGGACGAAAACCATGGGCAGCTGGGAGTTGAGGTTGCTGAAATCTTAGGCCGAGCCTATGCTTCCGGTGTCGAAAAACTCAATTTGAAAGACGAGAAAGCCGAGGTAGTAAGGTCTCTCGAAGCTGGTCTTAAGGAAGAGCTTTCGCTTCCGCTCCCTGCAGTATTAACTCTTCAAACAGGGATAAATGAACCGCGATACGCTTCTATCATGGCTAGACGAAGGGTGGACGAGGACAAAATCTCTGTGAAAAATCTCTCGGATTTGGGTTTAGACGAAGAAGAAGTCAAAAAAGCCTGGCCATTTACTAAAGGGAAAAGACTCTACAGAGCCCCGACACCTGAAATGGCTGAGATATTCGAAGGTGATCCCGAAGAGATTTCGGAGGAACTTTCCAAGGTCCTATCCGAAAGAGGTTTGGTGAGCTAAATGATTTTGATCATAGCAGAACATCGAATGGGAGAGATTAGAGACACCACCTACGAGATGCTCTCTAAGGCAAATTCCTTAGCTCGAGAACTTTCAACCAATACCGAGACTCTTCTATTAACCAATGAGGAAAACGGCCTTATAGAAAGTATAGAGCCTTGGACGGATAAGATATTGTTAAGCGAAGATCCGGAATACGAAAATTACAACGCAGATATTTACAGGCAAGCAATATCTCAAGTCATCTCGGAAAGGAATCCAAGTCTCGTACTAATGGGCCAAACTTCTCAAGGAATGGATCTCGCCCCGGCGCTGTCGGCGGAGCTTGACATGCCCCTGCTTACAAACGTGATCGACATAGAGAAAGGTGAGTCGCTCAAAATGGAACGGCAAATCTATGGAGAAAAAATCAATTCAACGGTGGAATTTACCAAAGAGGATCCTTACATAATTACGATAAGACCAGGAGCATTTCAATCGGAAAATCCCCCCGAACTTTCCGGAGAAATTGAAAAAATCGAAATATCTCTTGATAGCGACGAAGTCTTTAGGGAATTTCTCGAATACATCGAACCAGAAGAAGGCGAAGTCGACATCACCAATTCAGAAATCTTGGTATCGATAGGAAGGGGAATCGAAGATGAAGAGAATATCGAAGTAGTTGAAGAACTGGCCGAGGAATTATCCGCGCACCTCGCTGGAACTAGACCCGTAATAGATAACAGTTGGCTCCCTGAAGACAGACTAGTCGGTCAAACAGGCAAAACGGTTAAGCCAAAACTATATTTGGCTATCGGCATAAGTGGGCAGTCAAATCACGTGATAGGGATAAAGGGCAGCGATACAATTGTTGCAGTAAATAAGGATGCTGAGGCCCCGATATTCCAAGTGGCAGATTACGGAATAGTCGATGACTTCATGAACGTAGTTCCCGCTTTAACCGAAAAATTGAGAGAACTATCTTAAGCTACAAAATTAACATCAATTCCCCTTTGTTCTTTTATTAATAATAAAAAAAGAGAAAATTGAAGATCTGAATTAATTCCGATCTAGAGTGGTAAGTCCACTCTTTCTCCTGTCTCTATAGATTTATAAGCAGCTTTGACCACTTCCACCGACTTCTTTCCATCCTCGCCAGTCAAATTGGGTTCTTTGTCCTTAATTATAATTTCCACAAAATTATCGATCTTCTGTCGATTGGGTCTCATGGACTCAGTCATAGAAACCGGTTGCGTCGGACGAACTGGTCCCTTCAATCCCTCAGGAATTTCCTCATTCGCATATACAACCAAAGGGTCTTTTGACTCCCGAAGAAACAGAGTTGCCTTAGAGCCATGTATCTCCCCAAACTCGTGCCACTCGCTATAGGTCCAGCTTGCATCAACCTGGCCAAAGGGTCCTTCCTCAAAATCCAGCAAAACCAACGCGTTATCCTCACCCTCGCTTTTTCCCGCCAAATTCCCACCAACAGCTTTAACGCTAGAGATTTCACCAACGTACCATCTCAAAAGATCAATGTAGTGAGTTCCAAGGTCCAGAAGTGCACCACCACCGACCTCATCCTTCTTATTGAACCAGTCGGTCTTTGCTCCCCAAGTGTCATATGGTCCGGAATGTCCTCCGTGAAATCTAATCTGGGATATACTTCCCACAACACCCTCATCGATAAGCCTCTTTACCCGCTTGTATTCGGGGAAAAATCTTCTATCAAAGCCCATCACCAGTTTAACTCCGTTCTCCTCGCAGGCATCTATTATTTCGTCGCATTCCTCAAGAGTTGGAGCCATGGGCTTCTCCAGAAGAACGTGTTTTCCGGATTCAGCCGCCGCTACTGAATGTTCTCTATGGAAGGAATTGGGGGTACACACGCTAACCCCTTGTATATCATTACGTGCTAGGAGTTCCTCATAATCGGTATACCAACTTTCTGCTCCAAACTGATTGGCCATTTCCTCAGCTGTCTCCTCATCTACATCACAGATAGCCTTTAGATCGACTTTAGAATTTTCTCGATACCCGGGCAAATGAACAGTTTCCGAAATTTTTCCTCCGCCGATTACTCCTATCCCTAACTTTTTGTCATCAGACATAACAAGGAAGGTTTCTCTTGAAGCAAAATAAAATTTTCGTATTCAGTATACTGAAAAAAATAAAGGGTCTTAGCCCAGTGGATCATATCCAGAATAATCTATTTTTCCAAATTCTTTGAAAAACCAGTAACTTTATTCCCCTCAGAATCATAAATCGCCAGATTCATAGGCATATTTCCAGGTAAGGTGTGAGTTGCACAGGCTATACATGGATCGTGAGCACGGAAAGCCATCTCAATCCTGTTTAAATCACCCTGTGACACATCGCCTCCCTCAATGAGGCCCTTTGCCGCCTTTTTAATCGCCATGCTGATTCCACCGTGATTGTGAACCGTCGCCACAATTAAATTGACATCCTTCAAAACGCCATCATCATCCGACTTGTAATGATGAATTAGAGTTCCCCTTGCAGCCTCGACAACTCCAATACCCTCCCCAGATGGCCGATCAGGAATATTCCGAATGTTCTCGCCCGTAATATCATCATCTCTCGAAAGCTCCTTCATTCTCTCAGCTGCAGACATCATCTCCACCAGCCTAGCCCAATGATACGCCAGAGTTTTATGTACAGGCCCACCACCCAAAACCTCAAACATCCTCTCGTACTCCTCCTGAGCGACCGGGGTTCCAACACCATCCGAAGCATTCAACCTGGCAAGAGGACCAACCCTATATATACCACTGTCCTCTCCGCTCTTCACACCACTCCACCCCTTATCCTTCAAAAACGGAAACTCGAGATACGTCCAACTTTGATCCACCCTTTCACCAATGTGATCCAAATAGTCCTCACCCTCGAATTTAACGAGCGGATCCCCCCGAGTATTCACCACCCTGACATTGCCATCATAGAAATCAACCTCGTTATGCTCATCGACTAACCCCATATAATGGGTTTCAAGAGTATATGGATCAGAATTAATCAAATCCACATATTTGCCCTCCTCCAAAACGTATTCATTAAAGGCATCCAGCGTGAACTTCGCAAAATCAAAGCAAGAGTCAGCTCTAGATCTTATCTCCTCAATCTCCTGGGAATCCAAGCCCTTCGTAATCCCACCGGCCGTGCAGCTCACCAGCTGAATTGCATCACCCCCTACATCCTCCAAAATGTCCTGAGCGTCCGACCTAGCCTGAATCACCCTCCTACCGACATCTTCACCGACCTTTCTAATCACGCCGAGCACATTGCGATCAGCAGGGTCAGCATCAGGCCCCACCAAAAAGTCCGGACCCCCCAGATAGTAAAAGTGAAGCAGATGATCCTCAAAAATATAAGCATTGTACATAAGTCTCCTCAGCTTCTCAGCCGTTGGAGAAGGCTCAACATCGTAAAGATCATCCAAAGCCTTCGCAGCAGCCACATGGTGAGCAACAGGACAAACGCCACAAATCTTCGGAGCTATCCTCGGCATTTCCTCCGCATTCCTTCCCTGACAAAACCTTTCAAATCCCCTCAACTCAGGAACCTGAAAATAGGTGTTTTCCACACCACCCCCCTCATTCAGAAAAATGGCCACCTTTGCGTGGCCTTCCAATCGTGTCATCGGATTAATCTCAATTCTTTTCATTTTTCCTCCCTACCTCTTTGAAGGAATGATTTTGGAAGACTATAAGAGTAAAGCGTACCAAGAGGATCCGAAATTCCACCGACGACACGCTCAATCTCCTCCTCATCGACCGAATCCACAATAGAACCCAGAAGCCCCACCATCTTTGCACCCTGATCCTCAACCTTTCTCGATGGTCCGTAACAACCCCTGCACGGAAAGTTACCTTCGATGCAACGCGCCCCACATCCGCTCCTAGTCGCGGGGCCCATACATATAATTCCCTGCTTCAAGAAACACTCGTCCTTAAGCTCGACCTCATGAACTCTTTTAAACTCCTTCACAGTCCTCTCCTCAGGGGGATCGTACGAACACTCATCACAGAGAGTCTTCTCCTCAGCAAAAACATAACCGTCCGGAAGATCCTCCCCCCCACCTATCCTCTCCACCGCCTCCAAAATGAACTCCTCCTCCGGGGGACAGCCAGGGATATAATAATCCACCTCAATTAATTGGTCAAGGGCCCTCACGTAGTTCCTGAATTCAGGAAGAGTCAGTTCCCCCTCAGGAACCTCAGTCACGGACTGGGGCCTAACATCCTCAGGATTTTCAAGATAAGGTGATCCCTCGTATTTTCTTTTGAAAATCCCCTCTCTATCAGTGACGTTTCCGAGACCCGGCACGCCGCCAAGACAAGAACAGGAGCCCAGAGCAACTACTTTTTTAGACTTACACCTGAGTTCCTCCAATATCTCCTCGTCCTCGGAGGTCCTAACGCCGGCACCATTGATAAAGCAGATATCAATTCCCCCCTCCTCAACACCCGAGAGATCAGCCAGCTTGAAGTCCATAGCGCAGGGCCAAAATATAAAATCAGCTATATCGACAACATCCAAAATATCCTCGTCGATATCCAAGAATCTGACATCACAGCCTCCACACGCACTCGATGCCCAATAAATTGCAACCTTCAGCTTTTCACCTTCGCTCACAATACCGCCTCCACATCTTGCCACTCAAAAGGCCCCTTATCCCTTATATGTTCAGTAAACTCGGCTATCGTGTCGGCAAATTTTTTAGGCTCCGCCGCCGATATCCATTCAAGTCTCAATCGATCCCCATCAACCCCAAACTGTTCTAGCACTTTTTTGAGAAGAGTTACCCGTCCCTTGGAATTGTAATTGCCCTCATCGTAGTGGCAATCGCCAGGATGACAACCGCCAATAAAGACGCCATCCGCCCCCTCTCGAAACGCCTTCAATACGAAAGTGGGATCCACTCTGCCCGAACACTGAACTTTCAGAGGAGTCACGTTAGAGGGATACTCCATCCTGCTCGTTCCCGCTGTGTCAGCAGCCTGGTAAGTACACCATTTGCAGAGGATGCCGACTATCTGAGGCTCAAAATTACTCATTCTTCCTCACCTTCAAGCGTCGCCGAAATTTCGGACGAAATCTGATCATCGGTAAAACCCTTCTGCTGAGCCGCCCCGGAAGGGCAAGAAGCCACACACGTTCCACATCCCTTGCACAAAGTTTCCTCTATTCTAGCAACACCGTCACCTTCATCGAACTCCGCGGCGTCAAAGGGGCAAACGGTAATACACGTCTTGCACCCCGCACACAAGTCCTCGTCAATACTGGCCGTATAAGGCTCCATTTGCACGTTTCCAGCATCAATCATCTTGATAGCCTCCTGGGCCGCTCCAGCCCCTTGAGCCACCGTATCGGGGATATCCTTTGGTCCCTGACAAGTTCCCGCCAGGAATATCCCTTGGTTCATCGTGTTTACAGGCGCCAACTTGGGATGTCTCTCCATGAAAAATCCGTCCTCGCTTCTGCTTATCGAAAACATGTTGGCTATCTCCTCCACCCCCTCATTGGGCTCGATTGCCGGACTCAGGACCACCATATCCACAGGAATCTCAAGCAACTCCCCAAGCAAAGTATCCTCACACTCTACCAAGAGCCCATCACCATTCGCCTCAACGCCAATCTCTCCTGGCTTACTTCTGACAAAGACGACGTCCTCCTCCATTATCCTGTTATAAAACTCCTCGTAGCCCTTGCCGAAGGCACGTAGATCCATATAGATATCATAGACCTGAGCATTCGTCTCTTCCTTGATCAAATGAGCCAGCTTCAGCGAATACATGCAACAAACGCGAGAGCAATACTCATGATAGTTCTCGTCCCTGCTGCCCACACAGTGAATAATTACAACTTTCTCGGGTTCCTCCCCGTTGGAAAGAAGAATCTCCCCACCCGTAGGTCCAGAAGCCTCGACCATTCTCTCCATCTCCAAAGCCGTAAACACATCCTCGATTTCACCGTAACCATAGCGTTTGATAACGCTTGGATCCATAAGCTTATACCCAGTGGCTATAATGACGTTTCCGACTTCAATCTCCTCAATTTCATCCTCCTGTTCGTAATCAATAGCATCGGAAGGACAGTTCAACTCACAAGCCCTACACTTTCCCTCCTGAAGATACAAACAACTGTCCTCTTCGATAACGGGCACCTGAGGTACAGCCTGGGGGAAAGGAGTATAAATCGCCCCTCTCTCCGAAAGCCCCTCGTCAAACTCGTTTGGAACTGACACAGGACAATTCTCCTCACAGATCCCACAGCCAGTGCAACTATCCATGTCCACACGTCTGGCTTTTTTCCTTACCTTAACATGATACTTCCCAGGCCTCCCATCAACGGACTCCACCTCACTATAGGTAAGCAAATCCACATTCGGATGCTTCCCAACATCGCCCATTTTTGGGGTCAAAATACAGGAAGAACAATCGAGAGTTGGAAAAGTCTTGTCCAGTTGAGCCATATGGCCACCGATGCTAGGAGATCTCTCCACCAAATAAACCTTCTTACCCGAATCAGCCACATCCAGAGCTGCCTCAATGCCCGCAATTCCACCCCCAACCACCAAGGTGCTATCCTCGACGCCGACCTCGCGCACCTCTATAGGCTCATGCCTCCTAACCCTCTCAACTGCCGCTCTAACCAGCCTCTTGGCCTTCTCCGTAGCCTCCTCCCTATCGCTCGTTACCCATGAACAGTGCTCCCTAATATTAGCCTGCTGGTAGAGAAACTTATTCAGACCACCCTCCTCCAAGACCTCCATGAATGTTTCTTCGTGGAGCGCCGGCGAACAAGCCGAAACCACCACCCTGGTCAAATCGTGATCGCGGATATCCTCTCTAATCATCTTCTGTCCGAGATCCGAACACATGAACTTGTAATCCTTCGACACGACGACGTCCTCAAGACCCGAAGCGAAATCAGCTACCTCCTCCACATCCACCGTCCCAGCAATGTTGGTACCACAGTGACAAACGTAAACTCCAATTCTTTCCATTCTCATTCCTCCCGTCCCATCGCAGCCCATACTATTTCAGCAACATCCATAATCTCGATCTCGCCCTCAACATCCTGAGTCTTGACACTGTCCTCAAAGTTAATGGTACAAAAAGGACAGGCAGAGGCGAGAACGTCCGCGCCACTCTGCAGAGCGTCCTCCAAACCAACGTTCGAAAACCTCTCATCAGGATCAGTTTCGGCCCATATCCTCCCGCCCCCACCCCCACAACAAATTGCC
>JBKHIS010000035.1:0-12513 GCA_046538535.1 Hadesarchaea archaeon
CGGCAGTTTTTACTTTGTCTTACTATATTTTTGGGTTTATCAGCGTAATCGGGGTTTAAGATCTTAAAAATAAGGAGGTGAGTTTGTGAATAGCAATTTTCGAGATCCAATGGATGAGGAAAGAGGAGTAGAGCCTACAGTTATGAAGATTTTAGTCGGAATAATATTGGTAACAATAGGATTGGGAGTCGGAGTTACGGTTTATAGGAAATTTGGTGATTCAACAACGAGTTACCTTGACTACAGTGTTTCGGTTTCGCCGGAGATGGATACAATAACACCAGGGGAAACCGGTACGTATTCTGTTGAAGTTAGAACCAATGTGAATTTCGAAGGAGATGTTTCTTTGGATGTTTCCGGAGTGCCTGATGGAGTGGAATCGGAGTTTAGGCCTTCCAAGGGCATACCAACTTTTGGTTCAACTTTGGAAATAAGTGCCAATTCGGTGAGCGAGGATCAATTAGGCAAACACACGATTACTGTTAGAGCCTCTTCGGAGGATACGGAAAAGACGGACACGCTGGATCTAACGATAGAGGGTGATTGAATTAAGGTTCTGAATATATTGGGTCTGATTGCTCTAGGTGCTCTATCGCTTACCGCGGGTATTTTTGGTTATTCCCGCGTACAGGAGCTTTCCAGTAGGGAGGAAATGCTGGATCAAGCTACTAAATTGAGTGAAGAGATCGATTCCATGATAATTAGCGGAGATATCGGCGAAAGTAGACTTGTTAGGATAAAGGTTCCTAATGGCCATGAATTGAAATACGAGCCCGAGCAAAAAAGCTTCATATTCTCCGGAACCAAGGTTCCTGATAACGGTTTTGATTACCCTATTGAGGCATCCGTTTTGGAATTTGGTCCCGGGGATCATTCTCTTTTTATCGAAGTCGAAGAGAATGGAATTCTGATTAGGGAGTTGAAAGAATGAATGTCTCGAGAGTTCTCCGGATTTTAATTACTATAATATTTGTAATGGCGTTCATCGGAGTTACCATTTCTGCTTACAAAAGAGAGGAAAGAATGAACGCTCTTACGACTCTGTCGGATGCAAGTTCCAGCGTTGCTGTCCATCTTGCCTCTGAAGAACTTGTCTGGGAAGATGAAAGAGGAATTTCTCACCCCGAGGTTGTCGATCCCTCTAAGCTTTCTACTATTGACGGCTCTTGGTCTTGTATGGGAGAGAATTATCTCTTGCAGACATACCTCCTCTACATTGAAGACGGGAGAGAAAGGATGATTGGCCCTTTTGGAGAGGCCGGAGGAGAAAAGATGAGCTGCTCGTTTTCCCTTCCCGTATCCTTGAGGAGAGAGGGGGGAGTGTACCCGGCTAAACTCAGGGTGATTTTGTGGTACGACTAAGTCAGAGGGGAGTTTCCGACATAATAGTAGTAGTTGTTATGTTCATTTTAATTGTGATTTCTTCGGCCGTAATTCTTGGACGTTCTTCCGATACTCTAGATGCCTCCAGTCGCAGAAAGGACGAATTGAGGATGAGCTATCTTTACAGGACTTTAAACAAATCGGAAGTGGCTCCGGGAGTTTCGCCTGTAAGGGCGATAGCCGAACAAGTTGTACTGGAAAATCCTTCTGTAAATGAAAATTATTTGCGGCGTTGGCTTGAAAATACATTTGATTTTTTGAGTGCGAGGGGGAGAGGGACCGAATTGGTGGCTACTTATGGGAATGAAAATTGGAAATTAAGGGTCCCTGAAAGCGCTTCCGCCAGCGACAATATCACTTTCAGAGGAACTTTTGGATTTGGCGAATCGAAAGGCAAGGTTCTCGAGGTGGACATATTGTTCCGGACCTTCGAACTGGATAATGAGTTTTGATCGAATTAGAGTTTTTGTCTTTCTCGGGAAGCCGATTTTTATTGGGTAATTGGATTTTTCAGTAGGCAATCATACTAAGGAGATGGCAGATAGAGGAGGTTATTGAAGTTGCAAGGGATTCAAACCGCATTGTTGCCGATTTCTCTTACTGCTGATGCGGCCGATCTTAGACAGAAGACTTTAAAGGTCGGCAGTGTGGGGAGGGCTTTGGCGATTTTTCGCGTTGAACGTGTGATAATTTACGATGATTCCGAGACCAGGGTGAAGGACCTAGACAAGGAGCGGGAATTAATTTCTACTCTACTCCGGTACATGGAGACTCCCCAGTATCTCAGAAAGAACATTTTTCCGTACATGGAGGAGTTGAAATACGCCGGTCTGCTTCCTCCATTAAGAACACCTCATCATCCACTGGAGGAGGAGAAGGATGAAAAGGGAGATTTCAGGGAGGCTTTTGTTGAGGAAAGCGGTGAACGTGGATCGAGGTTGAATATTGGATTAAATGAGGAAGGAGTTTTCGACGGTCAGCTGAAGGAGGGTAGTCGAATAACGGTCGAGCTCGGTAGGAGTTTAGGAGAGGGTAAGCGTAAAGTAAGACCAGTAAAAAAGGGTAAAATTCGGGAGTACTGGGGATATGAAGTCGAATATGGCGGCTCCCTCTCCCAGAGTTTAAGTAAGGTCAAAGCTGATTACGTTATTGGCACATCCCGAAAGGGGCAAAACTTATATGAGGCCTTAAAAGGGATGAAGACAAACAACAATGTCGCCGTGGCGGTGGTCTTTGGAGGACCCTATCAGGGCCTTCCGGAGATATGCAATAGACAGAGCGCTGACCCGAAGGCTCTGTTTGACGTCATGGTCAATACGATTCCCAACCAGGGTGTTGCCACGGTGAGGACTGAGGAAGCCCTTACGGCGTCCCTCGCCCTGTTGAACGTCCTGATAGGGAGGAATTGAGAATGCCCGAGAAACATCATCCGAGAAGGGGCTCGCTAGCATACGCACCTCGGAAGCGAGCTTCCAGCCAGAAACCGAGGATTAGATCTTGGCCAGAGGAGGATAAGGCCCGCCTGCTTGGCTTTGCCGGGTACAAGGCCGGAATGACTCATATCTTCATGGTCGACGATCACGAGGGTAGGGCGACTCAGGGTCAGGAAATAAACGTACCCGTCACCGTTCTCGAGGTTCCGCCAGTGAAGATCTGTGGGATTAGAGTTTACGGCGAGGATATTGAGGGTGAAAAGTCTCTCACGGAAGTATGGAGCTCCGATCTTGATGATGATCTGGAGCGGTTGATTAAGATTCCGGAAGAGTACGACCAGGAGGAGGCGATGGAGGCGGCCGAAGGCTTTAAGGAGGAGGGCGAAGTGGAGGATGTTTCTGCTTTTGTTCATACTCAACCCCG
Source organism: Hadesarchaea archaeon (assembly GCA_046538535.1). Lineage (GTDB taxonomy): Archaea > Hadarchaeota > Hadarchaeia > Hadarchaeales > JAGGTB01 > CAYLJV01. Next base: position 3,241 of record JBKHIS010000035.1, read on the forward strand.
TTTGAGTTCCGTATCGAAGAAGAAACCGGAACTGATGGAAATTAGAATTGGAGGAGGATCGGTGGAGGACAAGTGGAATTTCTCTACCGAAAATTTGGGTTGGGCGATTGAGTTTTCTCAGGTTTTTGACGAAGGCGGTTACTCTGATATCTTTGCAATTTCTAAGGGTAAGGGTACCGAGGGCCCTGTACAGAGATGGGGTGTCAAGGTACAGCCCAGAAAGGTTCAGCAGGCCCGTAGGCATACCGGCGTTCTTGGACCTTGGAGGCCTTCAAGGATCATGCGTTCCGTTCCGATGACGGGACAAACAGGATATCACCAGAGAATGGAGTACAATAAGAGGATCCTTAAGGTGGGTGGGGAAGGTGAGGAGATTACTCCTGATGGCGGCTTCCTCAGATTTGGCGTTATCAAGAACGATTATATTTTGATAAAGGGTTCAGTTCCCGGCCCGACGAATAGGATGATCTTTTTGCGGAAACCAATGAGGAAAAAAGATAGTGCTCCGGACACGCCACCCAACATCACTTATATAGATACAAGTTCTCAACAAGGGTGATATGAATGAAAGCGAATGTGAAATCAGTCTCCGGAAACGAAAACAACAAGGTTGATTTACCTTCGGTATTCGACGAGGATATCAGACCGGATATAGTTAAGAGATCTGTTCACTCCGCTCAAAGTTCGAGAAAACAGCCTAAGGGATCAAATCCAAAGGCTGGTATGGAAACTACTGCTGAAACGCCCATGAAAGGTTCGGGACGGACCAGAGTTAGAAGGGTGAAGGGAAGTGGTTATCATGCAGCTGGGAGAGGGGCTTGGGCTCCGTTTACTGAAGGAGGGCGAGCTGCTCATCCACCAAAGTCCGAAAAGAAGATTGGCGAGGATATAAATAAGAGGGAGAAGGAAATAGCCATCCGTTCCGCGATTTCAGCTACTAAGGATAGAAAAATCGTGGAGAAACGGGGACATGAAATCGATGGTGTTGAAGACTTTCCGATAATTGTGGAAGACGACTTCGAAGAAATAGAGAAAACCCGTGAGGTCAAGGAGGTATTTGAGAACTTGGGAATATGGAGGGACGTCGAGCGAGTAAAAAACGGTAAGAAGATTCGGGCAGGAAAGGGAAAGTATCGGGGCAGGAAGTATAAAAAAAGGGTCGGTCCGCTTTTGGTGGTGTCGGAGGATTCCGGGATATTTAGAGGTGCAAGAAATATCCCAGGTGTTGAAATCACTAAGGTCGATCAACTTAATTCTGAGATGCTGGCTCCCGGCGGGGTACTTGGCAGGCTTACGGTTTGGACCAGCTCCGCCATTGATGAGATTGAAGGGAGGTTTTCAAATTGAAGGATCCGCATGAGGTTTTATTGCATCCTAAGATTACCGAAAAGGCAGTGATGTTAATAGAAGATGAGAACAAGTTGGTGTTTGTCGTCTCATCTGATTCAAACAAGCGAGAGATAAAGCAAGCAGTTGAGATGCTCTTCGATGTTGAGGTTGAGGATGTTAACACACAGATTACTATGGACGCCGAAAAGCGTGCCTTTGTTAAACTATCATCTGAATATAATGCTGATGAAATAGCAGCTAGATTGGGAGTGTTCTAAAATGGGAAAGAGAATTAGAGCTCAAAGAGCCGGACGAGGAACTTCCAAATATCGAGCGACTTCTGGCGGTAAAGGAAAGGCCGAGTTACCTCCGATGGATGAGGAGGTTCTTGAGGCCGAAGTAGTCGATATAATGCACGACCCGGGAAGAAGCGCTCCTGTAGCTAAAGTGAGGTATTCCGATGGACAGGAAAGACTGGTTCTGGCCCCTGAGGGAATAAGGATAGGCGACACGATTGCATGTGGAATATCGGCCCCCGTCAAGGCGGGTAACACGCTTCCGTTAGGTGAAATCCCGGAGGGAGCACCTGTGCATAATATAGAAGGTAGACCAGGTAAGGGCGGTGAATTTGCAAGGGCCTCGGGAGCCCAGGCAATAATTATGGCTCATGACGTTGGTCAGACTGTAGTTAGACTTCCATCCGATGAGATCAGGTCTTTTGATCCCAAATGCCGCGCTACCGTGGGCATTGTGGCTGGTGGAGGCCGGGGGGAGAAGCCGTTTGTAAAGGCCGGAAATAGAGCTTTGAAGATGAAAGGGAAGGGTAAGACGTACCCAAGGGTTTCCGGTGTTGCCATGAATGCGGTCGATCATCCGTTTGGAAGCGGCAGGGGGCGACATGCGGGGAGACCCAGGACTGTTAGTAGAGACGCTCCTCCTGGCCAAAAGGTTGGTTTGATAAGCGCAAAGCGCACTGGTAAGAGTTGATGACTATGGCTAAGGATTTTTCTTTTAGAGGACATGATCTGGAGGAACTCAGGGAAATGTCAATTGATGACTTCGCCCAGTTGCTTTCTTCAGAAAAGAGAAGAGTTCTTGAAAGGGGACTACCCCAGAGGCAGAGGAAGCTTCTAGATAAGGTTAGAGGGGTTAACGAGAAGGAAAACCCGAAGGAGGAGTTCATTAGGACACATTGTCGAGATATGATTATTTTACCGGAGATGGTGGGCCTGAGATTTGGTGTTTATGACGGCATGGAATTTAGGCAGGTTGAGGTGGAGCCAGAGATGGTTGGTCATAGATTGGGTGAGTTTGCAATCACCAGAAAGAAGGTCAAGCACAGCACTCCTGGCATTGGAGCGACCAGGAGTTCGCTTTACGTACCGCTGAAGTGATAATATGCCGAAACATGGATATTCAGTCGAAGTTGAAGAGGAAATCTCCGCGAAGGCAATGGGTAGAGAGCTACATATATCCCCCAAGGACTCAGTTGAAATATGTCAGGAGATAAAGGGCATGATGCTTCCCCAGGCGCAAGAGTATTTGAGATCGGTTATTAGGAAGGAAAAATCCGTTCCCTATAACAGGCACGGCAAGAAGAGGGCCCACAGGAAAGGAAAAGGTGTTGACGCCGGAGGATACCCAGTAAAAGCGGCCAAGGAGATCCTTGGAGTTTTGGAAAACGCCGAGAATAACGCCGAGTATAAGGGACTCTCTCCCGATAACTCCAGAGTGGTTCATGCGAGCGCTAAAAAAGGCATTAAATTTGAGGGATTCACCCCTAGAGCTTTTGGCAGAGCTAGTCCTTCCAATACTCCTACTACAAACATTGAAATAGTGGTGAGGGAGGGATAGATATGGCTGTAGAGGACTTATTTTTGGAAAAGGGATACTCGAGAGCAAAACTTGAGGAATTCTTGGAGGATGAGCTGGAAGATGCCGGTTATGGTGGGGTGGATATTAGCCGTACTCCAATGGGAACTAGGGTAAAACTTTACGTCGAGCGTCCTGGCGTTGTGATTGGACGAGGAGGTAGAAACGTTCAAGATTTAACCGATCGACTTGAGAAAGAGTATAATCTTGAAAATCCCCAGGTAGAGGTGGAGGAGATCGAGGTCCCTGAGTTTAATGCTTCTATCATGGCGAATCGTGTGGCGTTCCTTCTGGGGAGGGGAGTATATTTCCGTCAGGCGGGTCATGGAACCCTCCGAAGAATTATGGAGGCAGGAGCTCGAGGTGCTGAGATAAGAATTTCGGGAAAACTGACGGGGGATTTTGCAAGGGAGGAGAGGTTTTATGCGGGATATTTGAAGAAGGCGGGGGAAGTAGCGTCGGAGCTTGTCGACACTGGAAAGGCCGTTACGAATCTTCCGGCAGGAACAGTCGGTGTAAAGGTCTGGATTATGCCTCCGGATGTCGAACTCCCGGACGAAGTTGAGGAGGCCGAGACAGAGGGAGAAGAGTCAGTCAAATCCGAAAGTGCGGAAGCAAGTGTCGAGAAAGAAGAGCAAGATAGTTCTAAAGGAGGTTCTTGAGATGGCTATATTGAGACCCAACGAAATCCGGGACATGAATCTTGATGAAATGGAAGCCGAGTTGGCCGAACTCCGCAGTGAACTGACACAGGAAAAGGCAGTGAACGCTGCTGGAGGAGCCGTGGAGAATCCGGGGAGGATTCGAGAACTTAGGAGAACTATCGCGAGGCTTCTGACTATAATGAATGAAGAAAAGGAGAAGAGGGAGGTGGATAGGTCCTAATGCCCGAAATATGCCCGACCTGCGGGCTGCCCAAGGATATATGCGCGTGTGAAGAGATAGCCCAAGAACAGCAGAGGATTAAGGTCTACTCGCAGCAGAGAACTTTTGGAAAGTCGGTTACCATTATCGAGGGACTAGACGAAGAAAGTGTAGACCTCGGCGATGTGGCTAGCGATTTAAAGAAGAGCTTGGCCTGTGGCGGCACCGTTAAGGAAGGTCGGATAGAACTCCAGGGAAACCACAAATCACAAGTTAAGGAGTTGTTGGTTGAGATGGGGTTTTCTTCGGATACGATAGATTTGGAGTAGGTTTTCATGCCCATTACTGCGGACAACTTTTTGCGGCATGAATGGATAGGTTTAAAGGTGGAGGTTGTTAAAAGTAATGATTCGAATCTGGAAGGAAAAAAAGGTGTTGTAATGGATGAGACTAAGAACACTCTGGTGATAAAAGAGGAGGAATTAAAAATGATTCCAAAAAAGAATGTTACGCTTTCGGTAACTCTTCCCAGTAGGGAAGAAGTAAGGATTAATGGCGAGAGGTTGATCGCCCGCCCGGAAGACAGGATTAAAAATAGGTGATAGATATGCTAGGTGTAAAAACCCCGAAAAAAGAATGCGAAGACGAGGATTGTCCATTTCACGGGACTCTCTCCGTTAGAGGTCAAATTATCGAGGGAGAGGTGGTCGATGATAAAATGGATAAAACCGTGGTGGTGGAGCGGAATTACGCTAAGAGGATTCCCAAATACGAGAGATATGAAAGAAGAACCTCTAAGCTACTGGTTCACAACCCTCCCTGTATTGATGCGAGAGAGGGTGATACGGTGAAAATTGGCGAATGTAGAAAGTTAAGCAAGCAGAAGTCTTTCGTAGTTTTGGAACGGGAGGAGGCAGAGTAGCATGCCGAGGAAGAGCGGAGAAGCCGTTCCTGTGGTTCCTACTAAGACTCTTACTCAGGGAGCTAGAATTGAATGTTCGGATAATACCGGCGCGAAGGAACTGGGCATAATATCCGTAGTCGGGTATAAAGGCACGCGAAGAAGGCTCCCAAAGGCGGGAGTGGGTGACATGTTTGTTGCTTCCGTTAAGAAGGGTAAGCCCGAGTTGAGAAAACAGGTCGTGCATGGCATTGTAATTAGGCAGAAGAAGGGGTATAGGCGGACTAATGGACTGAGAGTAAAGTTTGAAGATAATGCGGCGGTTCTGGTCAATGAGGGAGGCGAGCCTCAAGGATCTGAAATCAGGGGGCCATTGGCTCGGGAGGCGGCGGAAAAATGGCCAGAGATAGCTGGAATAGCAACTATAGTTGTTTAGGAGGTAGTGAATGTGAGCGATACAAAAAATGAACCGTTGCACAAAAAGATAAAATCTATTTCCGCTACGCTTAGCTCCGATCTTCGTGAGGAGTACGGTTTTAGGACCTTGTCCTTGAGGGAGGGAGATGAAGTTAGAGTTTTGAGAGGGGATTTTAAAGGGATGGAGGGTGAAATTACAGAGGTCGATACCGATAAGAGGAGGGTAGTGGTGGAGGGCGTGGAAACGGCCACAGCCGATGAAACCGAGGTTCCTCGGCCTGTTCATGCATCGAATTTGGAGTTGACGGATCTGGTATCGGATGAAATGCGTGATAAAATAATAAAAAGGAGGTCTGAAAGTGGCGAAAAAAGGTCGGAAGAAACATCTGAAGCGTCTCAACGCGCCGAAGATTAGGCGAATCAGCAGGAAGGAGGAGAAATGGGCCATCAATGCATCTCCAGGCCCTCATCCTTCGGTCGAAGCACTACCTCTAGCTGTTGCTCTCCGCGACGATCTTGAATTTGCCAAGAACAGAAGGGAGGCTCAAAACATTTTGGGGAAGGGAGAGGTAGTAGTGGATGGCAAGGTTCGGCGCGACGAAGGTTATCCAATAGGATTGATGGACGTTATTGGGTTTTCGAGAACAGGAGAGTATTGGAGGGTTTTTCCCGACAGAAAGGGAAGGTTTAGGTTTTTTGAAATAGATGAGGAGGAGGCCAATTTCAAGCTTGGAAAGGTCACTGAGAAGTCTCCTTACAAAGGAGGAAGACTTCAGATCTCTCTACACGATGGAAAGACGATTATAGGGGATTTTGACGGTATTAACGTAGATGATTCGATTAAGATTAGCCTACCAGATTTGGATTTGATTGATCATATTCCTCTTGAAAAAGGCCATCTTGTTCTGGTCACTGGCGGTAACAACGTTGGAATGACTGGTAGAATAGAAGAAATTAGAAGGATTGAGGGTCCTTCTCCGGATCAGTTTATTATTTCCCACGATGAAGAGGAATTCCAGGTCCCTGAAAATTATCTTTTTGTCATAGGTGAAGATAAGTCCAAAATAACTTTGCCGAAGGAGATAGAATGAATCCGATGAAGAATATAAAAATTGGAAAGGCCGTGTTGAATATTGGTGTAGGTCACGGTGGTAGGGAACTATCAGAGGCTGAAAACGTTCTTGAGGAGTTGGCGAATCAGGAGCCTGTAAGGACCTTTGCTAAGCAGACAAATCAGACTTGGGGTGTGAGAGAGGGGAGTCCTGTAGGATGTAAGGTTACGGTTAGGAAGCAACCTGCAGTTGATCTTCTTAAGAAGTTGCTTGAAGTTAGGGGCAACGAAATTAAGGAGTCTTCATTTGACGATAGTGGGAATTTTTCATTTGGAATTGATGAACATATTGAAATACCTAAGATGGATTACGACCCCGATGTGGGGATTTTCGGCCTTGATGTAAGCGTTGATCTGGTTAGGCCTGGCTTTAGAGTGGCGAAGAGGAGGAGGGAACCAAAGAAGATACCTTCGTCGCATCGGATTGATAAAGAGGAGGCAATCGAGTTTGTTGAAGAGAATTTGGAAGTGAGGGTCGTAAATGCCTGATGAGAGTCAGACTGGAGGTCAGAGTACCTGTGATAGATGTGGAACCAAGGCAGCAGTTTTTAAGATGCGTGATTTAAACCTATGCCGAAGGTGTTTTAGGGAGATTGCTCCAAAGATGGGATTTGAAAAGCATGAATAGGTGTTTAAGATGACCAAGGATCCACTTGCAGACATGATGTCAACGATAAAAAATCACGCCGAGGTAAGAAAGAAGGACGTTGTAATGAGTCCTGGTTCGTCATTGATAGGCGACGTGCTGGAGGTTATGGAGGATGAGGGATACGTGGATAACTTCGAATACATCGAGGATGGTAGGGGAGGAAAGTACGAGATCGAGCTTGAGGGAAATATTAATGATTGTAATGTCATAAAGCCCAGGTTCTCGGTTAAAGGCGATGAATTCGAGAAATGGGAGAAAAGATACTTGCCCGCTGCGGGTTTCGGAATTCTGATTGTATCAACTTCTAGAGGCGTTATGTCACAGAAAGAGGCGGAAGAGAGGGGTGTTGGAGGCCGCTTGCTGGCGTATGTTTATTAAGTTTCAGTTTTTCTTGAACCAGAAGTTATAAGAAAAGATTACACTGAAATAAGACCTTGAAAAGAGCGAGATTGGAACCATGATGAATAAAAAAGTGAAGGAAACTTTGGAGATCCCCGAGGACGTAGAATGGAGCCTTGATGGGAATGAGGTATCAGTTAGTGGCCCAAGAGGAGAGCTTTCCAGGGAGTTTGACATGAAGGGCGTTGACCTTGAGAGGGAGGGCGATGAGCTCATCGTTTTGGCTACCTCTTCCAGGAAGGAATTCCGGGCTTCTGTTGGCACTGTTTTGTCTCACGTTAACAATATGATAGAGGGTGTGACGGAGGGTTTTTCTAGCAAGTTGAAAGTTTTTTATTCTCACTTTCCTGTTACTGTGGGAATTGAGGGAAATAAGATCAAGATAGAGAATTTTGTGGGCGGTGAAAAGCCTCTTTACGCTGATATTGTAGGTGACACCGAGGTTGATATAAAAGGGGAGGAGATTATTGTTAGCGGGTTTGATAAGGAGGCCGTGGGCCAAACTGCTGCCAATATCGAGGAAGCCACCAAATTAAAGAATCGTGATCCCAGAGTATTTCAAGATGGAATATATATCGTTGAGAGGCCGTAAATATGACAAAGGACGAATTTAAGAGACAAGGAGTTTCCAGGTACAAGCGCGTGAAGAAATCCTGGAGAAAGCCAAAGGGTGGAGACAGCAAGATGAGGAAGGAGTGTAAGGGCCGCCCGAAACTCGTGAAGGTTGGAAGAAAAAAGCCTGAGTCAGAAAGAGGAATTCACCCCTCCGGTTACAAAGAGATTTTGGTTCATAATCCCGATGAAGTAGGAGGAGTTGATTCTGAATCGGAAGCCATAAGGATTGCCTCTGAGGTAGGAGAAAGGAAGAAGGAGGGTATACTTGAAGTGGCTTTGGAGAATGACATCAAAGTTCTAAATGCTGATAAGAGGAGGATAGAGAATGAATCTGGAGAACCAGAAGAGAATGGCAGCTGAATTGCTGAAAGTGGGAAAGGAACGAGTTTGGATAGACCCTGAGAGAAACTCGGAAGTATCTACGGCCATAACCAAAGCTGATATCCGTCAGCTGATAAACGACAATGCAATAAAGGCGAAGCCCAAAAAATCGGTGAGTCGTGTGAGGGCCAGGAAAAAGCACGATCAAGAATCAAAGGGAAGGCGCAGCGGTCCTGGGAGAAGGAAGGGGTCAAAAGGGGGAAGGAAGCCCAAGAAAAAGGAATGGATGGGGAAAGTGAGGGCACTGAGAGATGAATTACGCAATTTGAGAGATGAGGGCACCATAGACTCTAGTCTTTATCGAGATCTTTACAAGAGGGTTAAGGGCGGTTCATTTAGGAGCAGGGCTCATCTCAGAAATTATCTTAAGGAAAGAGGTTTGTTAGGTGAGGAAGATGGCTAGAAAGGGATCTCACAGAGTCATTCATCACAGGCGGAAGAGGGAAGGCAAGACCGATTATCATTATAGAAGGAGGCTTTTGAAATCTGAAAAACCAAGGTTGGTGGCCCGGATTTCTCTCGAGCACGTCAGGGTTCAGTTGGTGGAGCCAGGTGAGGAAGGAGATATAGTTCTTGTATCGGCTTTTTCAAAGGAACTTTCCGATTTTGGCTATATGGGGTACCGGGCAAACACGCCAGCGGCCTATCTATCCGGTTATCTTTGCGGTCTGAGGGCTGTAGATGAAGGCGTTGAAGAGGCGGTTTTAGATTTAGATAGGTTCGTTTCATCCCCAC
>JBKHIS010000036.1:0-12233 GCA_046538535.1 Hadesarchaea archaeon
ATGGACCCGGAGCTGCAGAGTGAGTATCTCGGGGCCGTTACACAGGACGACCGGGTTTCGGAGATTGGAGTGGAGTACATGGACGAATTTTCACCTGAAGTTCTGAGGAACATATCCGACCTGGAGGGGTCCACACATAGAAATACCACCTTCCTTGACAGCCTCGTCCCCCTGCCCGAGGAGGCCCAGCTGGAGCTCGCCGAGGAGTACGCCGGCGACGGAGAGATAACGAAGAAGGAGCTAAACCAGGCGAAGTTCCTGGGCCTGGTGGACACGGAGAGGTACCTGGAGAGGGGCTTCGACCCCACAGACACCAACGTCAGCGGCGATGCCTGGACCAACTACTTCAGCAAAACCCAGTCCGACGTAATAGACTGGGACGTGCAGAACAGGAGGTTCATAATCGATACTCTTCCATCCGCTGCAGACGACTATCCTGTGTCCATCGACGACTCGTTAGTGGAGGAGGTCGGCGACTTCTACCTGGAGGAGATGGGCATACCCGAAAACCAGGTCCACCGTCTCTTGGGCGAGGACGCGACCTGGGAAGGTTTCCAAAAAGTAACGGACGAGCTGGAGGACGAACTCACGGAGGACGACATCCTGGTTTGGAGTGCCGACGGCAAAGGAGGTACGGGGAGCCACGCTTTTTACGGTCCGGATTCAGAAAGTCGTCGGGACCACACTTCCTACAATACTGTGGACGAGGAGCTGGACGAGATTCCAGGGAAGCAGGCCGCGGTCCTGAACATATCGGCGTCCGGCTCAGCCATTCCGAAAATGGAAGAAAGCAGGAGGACCATCCTCGCCAGCTCTGGGCCGAAAGAAGGGACGTGGGGTGTATGGTTCCTCGAGGACTTTTACGAGGAGGCCTCCGAACCGCGAGACGGTACCTATCCTTCACTGAGGGAGGTCTTCGACGAGATCAGTGAGCCCAGGGAGTTTCGTGGCGAGATGCAGACGCCGCAGATAAGCAACCCCGAGCTCGCAGGCGAGCTCTACCTGGGGCAGCCCGGGGTGGAGGACTAGGCGGAAATCTCGAAGTAGAAAGGAGCGAAAGCTCTTAGGAACCTCGTCAATTGAGGCTATCTTCCATAATATTCTATATTTCTGAGTTGGATAAGAGTATTTTTCCAGAATTACCGGAACTACACACACTATCCCCAGCTTAAAATTGTTTTGGCCCTCAGTTTCTGCCCATGGAAACTATCAAGAGCAAAGACCCTCTGAATTTGGACTATATCCCTGAGGAGATTGTGGACAGAGAGAAGGAGATCGAGCAGATCGAGAGGTTCCTAGTGCCGGTGCACAGCAGTTCGAGCACGATTCTCGTGCATGGCCCCGGAGGCACAGGCAAGACGACATGTGTTAAGAAGATTCTGCAGGACCTTGAGGAGAGCACGACGGCGGACACGGTTTACGTGGACTGCTGTGAGTACAGGACGAAGACCGCGGTTCTGGTCAGAATACTGATCGAGCTCGGCTTACCGGTCCCTAGAAAGGGGAAGCCCGTGGATGTCCTCTACGAGAAGGTCGAGAGGCAGGTCAAGAAGAGGAACCTGATAGTGGCTCTGGATGGGATAAACTATCCTGGCCTGGAGAAAGATCTGGTGCGGACGATTATGAAGCTTGTATCGAGGGGCCTTTCTCTGGTTCTTGTCGCAGTTGACGGTGCCTCTGTGGATGAGCTTGTTGAGGAGCTGAGGTCGAGATATCTACCTGTCCGCGTGCACTTCGAACCCTACACCGTGGATGAGCTGGAAAAAATCTTGAGGAAGAGGGCGAGAAAGGCTCTGTGGGGGGATTCCTACTCCGAGGATTCGATCCGGAGAGTTGCCGAAGTATCCCATGAATTTTGTGGAAGCTGCAGGATTGCTCTCGTCCTTCTCGGGATATCTGCTAGGGCCGCCGAGAAGAAAGATACTCGACTTACTTCGGGGGTAGTGGAGGGAGTTGCAGAAAAGCTCGAACTCTTGGGAAAAAATGGTGAAAACTAGCCGGATGAAAGCGGAGAGGGTTGCATGCCAAATGACTCTAACCTCTTCCAAAAACCGAAAATCTGAAATTGAGGCGAGTCTGTGAAGGAACCTTTAGATTATCTGGAAGAATGGGGGGAAGACCTCTCAGAGGCCGAACCCGTTTCCGTTTACAGCGAAAAGGGTGAGTTCGACACTGCAATACTCTATCCTTCATCCAGATCCCCCAGTTTCCTGTACTCACCTAACTTCTTCAACTCTTCCATAGCTCTCCTGATCTTTTCTTGGTTGTCGGACCAGGCTAAAACGTCTCTTCGCCTGCCTTTCAGCTTTCTCTGAGTTCCACACTTAGGGCACCTTTTCGACTTCTGACCTCTCTTAATGATCAGTAGCTGTGTGCATTCGGCTTTCCTTTTTCTATCCGTCCCTCCGCAACGGATCAACCCCCATTTTCGAGGCATCTTTATTCCTCCTTCCTCGCTTCCAACTTCCGACATGGATGAATGTTGGCCTTTTTTATTGAAAAGGTTGGAAGAGAAAGCTGCTTGATCGGGTTCACTCCTACTTCTTCTCCATCTCGAACTGTAGTTCGGGTGTCTGAGGAGAGACTACCTACTTCTTGATCCATCCCTCTTTCCTGCCGTCCTTTATCGACCCGCTACCAATCCTCCTCAACCTCATCGAGTCCGTAAATTTTTATTGCAGCCCGGCAATTTTGATAACGGGATCGCCGAGACCGGTCAAAATGTGCACCGAACCCAATTGCTAAGATGGACACCGGGCCCATCGCACCTTTGGTTCGAACCCCAATCCGCTCACCTATTGAAGGTTTATAAAAGACCTTTCTGCACTACTAGGACTTGGATAAGATGGGGTGCCGATACTACTAAAGAAGGCTCGAGAGAGGGGTTATTGACTAGTTTCCTCTTTTTTGAAGGAAATTGTCATTCTACAATTGTTGTGTAAGGAGGATATTAGTAAGACAGTTCGGATACGGGGTAAATCTGTCCGGAAGTCGGATTGAAATAAGCATGACAGTGAAATAGACCTAAATCAGGTAAAACTATCTGAATTTTCTATATAAACAGGTTTTTGTGAACCGGAACCGTTTTTAAGGAAAGGCGGTCATATTAATTATGAATAGAGCCTGCTGGAGAAAAGGATTTGAACATCGTGTGAAAATCTCGGCGGCCCCACCATTCTTGATTTTTCAGAGGGAAAATGTGAAATCACAATCTAAAGTGGAGAAATAAGAGACAATCGAAGAAAAAGGCCAAGTTATCGAGTCAAAAACCAAATTGACTATTGGGCCGACCCAAAGTTTTCCGATTGAAATTTGGTAATAACTGAAAAGAAAAACAATAACTCAACTCTTTCCGTATTTCTGAGAGTACAAAGCTAGTATTAAAATTGGGTGAAGAATTATGGGGATCGGAGCAACCTTAACTCAGCTCAATTTTGCCAAGAGTAATTTCCTTCCATATGAGTAGAGATTAGGCTAACGCAAGAAGTCAAAGGAATTACCTAAAATATAACTTTTCATCCTTCCATTTGGGCCTTCTGTATTCCCACAGGAGTTTTCCCCTCAAAAACGGATTTTTGATCCCTTAAAACTGCTCTAAGGACTCTTTCGTTTGATTCAGGAGTGGTGGAAGCAGAATGAGGTGTTATGACTGTATTTTCTTTTCTTAAAAGCGGGTTGTCTTCTTTAACTGGTTCATTTCTAAGTACGTCGAGTCCTGCCGCAAATATCCTCCCTTCATCGAGGGCCCTCGCAAGATCCTCTTCCACGACTACTTCGCCCCTTCCGGTGTTTACAAAGATCGATTCGTCTTTCATGATCTTGAATTTCTCGTAGTCGAACAGGTCCTTGGTCTCCTCTGTAGCTGGTATGTTCAGGGAGACAACATCGCTTTTTCTAAGTAGTTCCGGCAGCTCTTCTTTCTTTCCTGAGATGAGGTTTCTAACTTTGTATTCTGGCACGTATGGGTCGTATACAAGCACGTTCATGTCGAAGGCCAATTTACACTTCTGAGCTACTAGCTTTCCAATGTTTCCGAAACCCACCTGTCCAAGGACCTTTCCGGCCAACTCCTTGCCAAATCCGTGGCTTCTCTTCCAGTTTCCTTTTCTAATCTTTCGGTCCGCCAGTGAGAAATTCTTTGCGGCAGCGATCATGAGACCGATTGTGTGTTCCGCCACCGACTCGGCATTTTCTCCGGGGGCATTGGTCACGGTAACTCCGTGTTTTTTTGCTGCTTCGATATCGACGTTGTCAACACCCACTCCATATCTTGAGATGACTTTCAGTTTTTCCGCTTTTTCGAAGATTTCCTCGTCGTATTCGATGATGTCCGCGGCGATAATTCCATCATATCGGTGGATTATTTCCATTATCTCTTCTCTTTTCATCTCGTCTTGGACATCTATCTCGAATTTTTCGAATTCGCCTTTGACTTTTTCGATGGGTATATTGGACAAGGTTGAGAGAATTCTGTACATTTTTTCTCCTCTGTTGAATAGTAAGATCTTATGAGTTTTTTCTTTAGGGGTTCCAAGAGTCAGTGGAGTAGAGAGATGATGTTATACAATTTCCGAAAATCAGAGGAAAGAATAATAGGGGGAGAAGTAGAGTTCAGACCTTTTTAAGGGCCTGATCTAGATCCTTCAGTATGTCTTCGGTGTTTTCAATTCCCACTGATAGCCTTATGAAGTCCTCTGTTACGCCCCCTTCCCGTCTTTGCTTCGGGGTAAGTTGTGAATGGGTAGTGGACCAGGGATGGATAGCTAGAGATTTGGCATCTCCGACGTTAGCGAGGTGGGAGAATAGGTCTAGACTTTCTATGAACTTTTGTCCAGCCTCTGATCCCCCTTCTATTCCGAATCCGACCACTCCTCCGTAGCCGTTTTTCAGATACTTTTTTGCAAGTTCGTGTGTGGGATGGTCTTTAAGTCCAGGATAGACGACCCAGTTTACTTTGGTGTGATCCTTAAGGAACTCTGCGACCGCTAAAGCGTTTTCAGAGTGTTTTTTCATTCTAAGTGGCAGCGTCTCGATGCCCTGAAGCAGCAAGAATGCATTGAAGGGGCTCATACATGGCCCGAAATCTCTGGTATATCTGGATTTAAGCTTAACAATGTAGGAAAGCTCTCCGAATTCCTCCCAGTAATTTATTCCACCTCGATAGCCTGGATCCTCTTCAGTAATCTCTGGAAAGTTACCTTGGGACCAGTCGAAGTTTCCGGAATCGACTACAAGTCCTCCTAATACGGTCCCGTGCCCACCTATCCATTTGGTGGCGGAGTGTACCACTATATCAGCCCCAAATTCGAAAGGATTGGAAAGATAGGGCGTTGCGAAGGTGTTGTCGATGAATAGTGGGATATTTTTTTCGTGGGCTATATCTGCAATCCTTTCTATATCTAGTAGGTTTAGTTTGGGATTTCCGATGGTTTCTCCAAATAAAGCCTTCGTCTTCCCGTCGATCGCTTCGTCAAATCCTTCAGGGGTGGGTTCTACGAATTCCACGTCGAAATTGAATTTATTTGGAAAAGTGAGATCGAATAGAGTTACAGTTCCTCCATACAGAGTTTTGGAGGCAACCAGCTTGTCTTTTGGCCCCAGGATGGTGGCAAGTGCTAATGTAGTTGCAGCCATTCCTGAAGCGGTGGCAGCCGCTGCTAGCCCCCCCTCAAGCGAGGCGATTCTTTTTTCCAGCATTTCGTACGTTGGGTTTGTGAATCTACTGTAGATCTGACCTGGGAACTCCGGTTCTTTCAGCGAGAAAAGATCGCTCGCTTGCTTTGTGTCCTTAAAATTGTAGGCTACAGTAGAATATATTGGAGGTGCTCTGGCTCTGGTTACGGAGTCCGGTTCTTGACCGGCGTGAAGAGCTTTAGTTTCGAATCCTTCTTTTTCTTCCAATTTCTCACCTCCCTGTTCTGGTTTTCTGATATAATTAACGCCGTTATAGTTTATCAGTGTGGCGATTCTTTTAGTCCGTGGATAAATCCATATCTAATCCGGTATTTTAAGCCGTCTTAATGGCTTGAAACGTTGAGCAAACTTTCTCTTAAAAAGTTCGATGAGTTTGGAGCTGATTCGGTTGGTTAGATATGGTTCATTATTTCGTATTCCGGTACTTCGTCCTTTTCATCACTATCTTTTTCGTCCAGCTCTCTGATTTTATCTTCCAGCTCTGCCTGTTTCTGTTGAAGTTTTTTGAGTATTGAAATAACTGGATCGGGGAGATCCGCATGTCTTAAATCGATATCTTCAGTTTTTGCTTCTTTATCCGCCTGTACTGGTCTTCCCGGCACTCCGACTACGGTCGAGTTAGGGGGAACTGAATTTAGGACTACTGATTGAGCTCCTATTTTAGAACCCTTACCTACTGTAATTGGTCCTAATAGTACGGCACCCGCGCCTATAACCACGTCATCTTCAATTGTAGGGTGTCTTTTTCTTTTCTCGTTTCTGGTCCCTCCCAGAACTGATCCCTGATACATTAAGACGTTTTCACCAATCTCGGCGGTCTCTCCGATCACTACTCCAGATCCATGATCTATGAAGAACTTTTTGCCTATCTCTGCCCCTGGATGAATTTCTATTCCGGTGATAAAGCGAGAAATATGTGATATAATTCTTGCAAATAAATGAAGGCCTCTCTCCCAGAGGTAGTGACTTACTCTATGCATCCAAATAGCGTGGAGACCTGGATAGCATAATATGACTTCGGGGAAGCTCCTGGCAGCTGGATCCCTTTCGAATGCAGTTTCTATGTCCTCTACAACGCTTTCAAACATGTTTATCAAATTTCAAACAGGTCCGTTGTTAAGTATCTTTCGCCTGTATCTGGTATTATTACCACGGTCAGTTTATCATTGCCCTTTTTCTCGTTTATTTTGAGTGCACCCTCCAATGCAGCCCCTGCTGATATTCCGGCGAGTATGCCTTCTTTTTTTGCAAGTTTCCGCGACATTTCTTTAGCCTCGGTTTCATTGACTTTTACTATATCGTCAATTAGCTCGATCTTTAGTATTTCTGGAAGGAACCCGGCGCCGATCCCTTGTATGCTATGGGATCCGGGCTCTTCCCCCGATAAAATAGCCGAATTTGAAGGTTCGACGGCGATGGATTGAAAATCCTCCTTTCCCTTTTTTTCCTTTATGTATTCGCTGACTCCTGTTATTGTTCCACCGGTACCTACTCCTGCTACAAGTCTTTCGACTTTTCCGTCTGTATCCTCCCAGATTTCCTTTCCTGTAGTCTCTCTATGGATGTAGGGATTTGCAAGATTCTGGAATTGTTGAGGCAAAAATGAATTTTCAATCTTTTCCGAGAGTTCTTCAGCTTTGTCAACTGCCCCTTTCATTCCCTTTTCCTTTGAGGTGAGTACGAGCTCAGCTCCCAGAGCTTTTAGTAGTTTTCTCCTTTCTGTGCTCATGGATTCAGGCATAGTCAGCTTTAGTTTGTAATTTCTTGCCGCACAGACGAATGAGAGCGCGATTCCGGTGTTTCCTGAAGTTGGCTCTATGATAGTGGTGTTTTCATTGATTAGGCCTTTTTTCTCAGCCTTGTTTATCATTGATACGCCGATCCTGTCCTTAACTGAACTTAGGGGATTGAAGAATTCGAGTTTCCCGAGCAGATTTTCTCCGAAGGACTCCAGTTTAATAAGAGGGGTTTTTCCAATTAACTCTGTTATGTCATTCGCGACTTTCATAAAATCACGCACCTCTCGTAGTATTTGTTCTTTTTAGGATAATAATGGTATCTTATGGTTTGTTGGTTAATTTTATCACACTATTTTGAGTGGGTCATAATTTGAGTAATAAAAGTGGATAAAAGTTTAAATATATAACGCTGTTAAGAGAGGTTGGTAAAATGCAGGTTTATTTAGATAATGGAAATACCACTCCTGTAGATGAAAGGGTTCTAGATGAAATGGAACCATTTTACATCGATAAGTTTGGACATCCCCTTTTCATCTATCAGAGAGGCAGAGAGGCCAATGAAGCAGTAGAGGAATCTCGACAGATTATAGCAGATACAATTGCGGCCGATGAGAAAGATCTTATATTTACCTCAGGTGCTACGGAGGCTAATGACATAGCTCTCCGGGGTGTTGCTAAGGCGAGAAAAAAGGATGGCGATCATATTATTGTTTCCAAGGTTGAAAACCCGGGTATTTTGAGAATAGCGGAGAAACTGGAGGAGGAATTTGACGTGGATTATTTGGATGTGGATGAAAAAGGCTTCGTAAATTTGGATGAACTTTCGGATTTGATTCGTGAGGATACGATTCTTGTGAGTATAGCTCATGTTTGTGGAGAGATTGGAACTATTCAGCCGATGCAAGAAATCGGCAGTATTATAGCTGAAGAGAATTCAGATGCTTATTTTCACTCCAATCTCGTAAACTCCTACGGGTTTGTGCCTGTGGAGTTTGAGAAATTTAATCTTGATCTGGCTACCTTTGACGCGCATAGGATACACGGACCGAAGGGGGTTGGCGCTCTCGTTAAGTCTCTGGATGTGGAAATCGAACCCGTTAATTTTGGATATCTTTCTCTCTCAAACCTAAGACCTGGGATTGAAAACGTTCCAGGAATTATAGGACTGAGAAAGGCGGCTGAACTTGCATTCAACGATTTTGAGGAGAAAGTCGATAAAATAAAGTCTCTCAGGGATATGTTGATCGAAGGAATAGAAAACAGGGTGGATGATGTGGTTCTACATGGTCCTATTGGAGAAGCTAGAAGTCCAGCCAATGTGAACTTTTCCTTTAAAAATGTTGAAGGTGAGTCCGTAATGATGCAGTTGGATATGAGAGGTATTTCCGTGGCTACAGGTTCCGCTTGTGCTACTAGAAAGCTGGAGCCGAGCCACGTTTTGACTGCTATCGGTGTGGAATCCGTTGTTGCTCACGGGGCCATAAGGTTTACGTTGAGCAGGATGAACACGGAAGAGGAAATAAACTACGTGCTTGGAGAGGTGACGGAGGTTGTGGAGGGTTTGAGAAAAATAAGTCCGATGGGTAGGGAGGGGGATTAACATGAGTGAGAATGAGGGCGCAAAATACACGGAAAGAGGATTTCTTGACTACAGCGATAAGGTAATAGACCTATTTCAGAATCCGAAAAACGTTGGTGAGTTGGAGGATCCAGATGTAAAGGTGAGGGAGGGAGATCCTAGTTGCGGAGACACAATTCAGCTGACCATTAACTTCAATGGCAATGTCATTGAGGACGTGAAGTTTTTGTCATTTGGGTGCGCTGCCAACATAGCGACTGCTTCAATGCTTACCGAAATGATCAAGGGCATGACTGTGGAGGAGGCAAAAAAGATTACTATGCAGGACATAGAGGAGGAGGTAGGAGGACTCCCCTCGGTAAAAAAGCACTGTGCGGTTTTAGCTAATAGGGCCCTTGAGAAAGCGTTAAAGAGGGCTTTGGATGAGCATGAGAATATAGATGAATATTGATTGCCGTGAATTCGATGAAAAACGTGAAGAGAGTTGCATTGCCAGACTTTGCTGGGAAATGTGTTCTTTCGAGGACCTTTGGCTTGGAAGATCTTCAGATCTCTAGGGGGGAGGAAGCAGTCGAGGTTAGTCCTTGTGCGTCCGAGCGAGGAAGGGTTATGGTTGAAGTTGACCTTTCTGGAGGATCTGAGATAGAGTTCTTGAGCATTGAGGTTCTTGATCTACTACTTTCTTCTTACGAGAACCATTTCACGGAGTTTAAGATTAGCAAAAAGCTCGGATTTGCCAGGTTGAAATGGAAGGCCTACAAGATTTACATCTATGAATCCGGAAAATTCAAAATTAGATTTGCCCATAGCCGTGAGGATGCACTTAGGATGCTTAATAGGGTTCTGAATTTAATT
Organism: Hadesarchaea archaeon; assembly: GCA_046538535.1. GTDB lineage: Archaea > Hadarchaeota > Hadarchaeia > Hadarchaeales > JAGGTB01 > CAYLJV01. Next base: position 9,868 of record JBKHIS010000036.1, read on the forward strand.
AGGGGGTCTCTTTTGTGTTCCGAGTGTGGCAGGCCGTCGGTTGAGTGCGCGTTAGGAATCTGTGGCAATTGTTTGAAGGACGACTCATGCAGAAACATTAGATTGGATGAGAGCTTCAATTCTCCTTTGTTGATAAGAGGATATGATGTCATTGCTAGTTCTTTTCCGGATTTTGAGAAATTGAAGAATTGCTTCCTTGAGGAGGATGAGGGATGGAAGATGACCAGAAATAGAATAGAGAGAAAGTTGAGAGAGGCGGTAGAGTACTCCATGAGTTTTACTCTAGAAGCGGACGGACTGATAGAGATGGGAATGGGCGTCGTTTTGACGGGTTTGGCTTGGGATTTCTTCAGATTTCTTGATTCAGTTGAGAATGTGTTTTTCCAAAATGAATTTAGAATACAGGATTTGAAATCGGAGTTTGCGACTCTTTTTGAAAAGTCTTTAGAATTGAAGAGGGAACTTCTTTACGCCTTGACGTTTCAAGATTCAAAGATTGTAAGTTATGATCATGTTTTATCGGAAATTAAGGATTTGTTTACTGAAATTGAAAATTCGAATGCGGGAGAGAGATTAAATCATGGGTTAAAGGATTTAGAGTGTAGTGTGTTGGGCTTTGTAGTGATTTTGGAGTCGTTTTAGATCCAGTAGTATCCTTAGTTTCTTCGAATTAATTTAAAGTTGAGAATCCCGAAGTTAGGAAAGGTGGTCTTCCATGGATGAAAAGGTGTTTGGTTTGATCTCTGGGGGCATTGATTCCCCATTGGCAGTTCTCTTGATTTCGGAAGGTTTCCAGGTAATTCCATTGCACTTCTGTCTGTATCCCATGTCTTCGGAAGAGAGCGCAAAGAAGGGATTTCAATCGTTGAAAGAGCTAAATGATTTGATGTGTTTTAGCGAGGTGATTATCTTCCCATGGGCAAGAATACTTACCGAGATAAGATCAAATATTGAGGAAAAATATGCCTGCGTGGCCTGTAGAAGTGCAATGTTGGAGACTGCGAGTAGATTGAGAAACCTCTATGGAGTTTCCGGTATAGTAACAGGTGAATCCCTGGGCCAGAAAGCATCCCAGACCCTTGATAATTTGGTTGCGATTTCCACTCGGCTAGATATTCCGATAATTAGGCCCTTGATAGGCATGAATAAGGATGAGATAAAGAAGATTTCAAAGGAAAGGGGGATTTGGAGGGCCAACCATGCTGGCTGCTGTTTGGCAACACCGAGTAAGCCTAGAACGAAGGCAACTCGAAATGAAATCGATAGAAAAATGAATAATATTGACTTGGACTCCCTTATTGAGGAGAGTATGGATTTTATCCTGGAAGTGGATGATTTTGACATAAAATACGAAGATTATCTTTTCCGTCTGGCTGGAGAGTTTGGATAAAGCGGATAGGTTTTGAGTAATACTCTCAATCTGCAAGTTCGGAGGCTATCGTGCCAATGGTTTCCGCGAATTTTTCTGTTTCCTTTTCAGTGTTGAAATAGTGGACGGACGCTCTAACGGACTCCTTTAGACCTAGGGACTGTAGTGCGGGCATTGCACAGTGATTTCCCGATCTGGTTGCTATGTTCTCGAGCTCGTCGAGTAAAGAGGACACTTCATGGGAGTTGATTCCTTTTATATTGAAACTGATAGCTCCCCCTCTCTCCTTAGCTTTTTTTGATCCGTAAACTTCCACACCGTCCACCTCATTTATCGAGAGCATTTTTCTGACAAGTTTTTTCTCTCTTTCCTCTATTTTCTCAAGTCCTATTTCTTGAATATATTCGATAGCTCTTCCGAGTCCGATAATGCCAGGTATATTGGGAGTACCGGCATCGAAGATTTGGGGAGGGTCTACCAGTTTACATGTCATAGAGTCAGCCGATTTGACCATTCCTCCTCCGTAAAGAAGTGGTTCAATTTCCCTGACTTTTTCTTCTTTTATGTATGCGAATCCCGTTCCTTGGGGGCCGAGTATTCCCTTGTGACCTGGAGCAACTAGAAAATCACATCCTATTTCTTTAACATTCATAGGCACGTTGCCTGCTGCTTGTGCAGCATCTATGCAGAATAGGACCCCTTCATCCTTTGTTATTTTACCGATTTCTTTCACTGGCTGACGGGTGCCAAGGGCGTTCGAAATCCAGGGCATAGTTACAATTTTTGTATTCTCGTCGATGGCTGCTCGCACTGCTGAGGGATCGATAATCCCATCTGGCGCTCTTTCTATTACCTCTAAGTCGACTCCCTTTTTTGATTGCAGCTGTTGCCATGGAACTAAGTTGCTGTGGTGATCCAGAATCGATGCTATTATCTTGTCCCCCCTTTCAAAATTCAGTCCTCGGGTGATGAGGTTGATGGCTTCAGTGGTGTTTTT
>JBKHIS010000008.1:0-27275 GCA_046538535.1 Hadesarchaea archaeon
GTACCACGCTAAGGACTCACAGCTTGGAGGTTATAGATTCGCTTTTTGAGACCTCAGTTAGGCTAATTGCGAACAAGGATAGCTTAAGGGATAAAGGAGGGAAGGTGGAGGAGATACGGATGGCGATGGAGGGCGTCATAAAGGCCAAGAACCGGAAACTGATAATGATGAACGTTCCTGAGGATAAAATCTCCGAGATCGAGAAGATTGTGCCCGGTATGTCGGGCCCAACCGTATCTCGTGTGGAGGGAACGGATTATCTGGCCGTTCAGGCCGTTGTTCAGTCAGAGGAGATATACAAGTTGGTGGGGGAGGTCAGGGAAAGGGGAGCTCGAGACATTCTCGTAGTACCAATACAGAGGGTACTTCCCTGAGGTTTCTCATGTTTGTTATACCAGCCGTTGATATCAAGGACGGAAAATGCGTTCAGCTCGTTGGAGGAGAGCCAGGAACGGGATTTGAGTACGGGGATCCCGTGAACGCTGCTTTGGAGTGGGAGGAGAGGGGTGCGGAGTTCCTTCATCTTATTGATCTTGATGGAGCTATGGACGAGGGCGACAATCTGGAGAAAATTGCAGAGATATTGGCCAACGTCAATATTTGTGTACAGGTTGGGGGTGGAATTAGAACTATTGAAAAGGCATGCGAGCTTCTGGGGATTGGTGCCGATAGGGTTATACTCGGAACAGCCGCTTTGGAGGATCCAGGACTCGTCGAAGATTTGACCGAAAAGGCGTCGAGGGGATCCGTAATAGTTGCACTTGATGTGAAGAAGGGAAAAGTGGCTTCCGAAGGATGGAAGAATAAAACTGAGATGGAGTTCATCGATATGGCGAAGATGTTTGAGGAAAGGGGCGCGGGCTACATTCTTTTCACCAATATAGATGTTGAAGGAAAGATGGCGGGGATCGATCCCGAGCCCATCGAGAAGATCGTGGGATCCGTCGACATTCCCATAATCGCATCAGGAGGCGTAAGCTCTTTGGATGACGTTAAGAGGATAAAGAAGGCTGGCGCTTCCGCTGTAGTGATAGGAACGGCTTTATATGAGGGTAAACTAATCTTTGAGGAAGCAGTGGAGGTTGCATTGTGAGAAAGGGAGCTTTTGAAAGGGAAACTGAGGAAACAACTGTGAGAGTTCGCTTGAATTTGGATGGTAATGGAGATTCTGAGGTAGAAACAGGCATAGAATTCTTCGATCACCTTTTGGAATCCTTTTCGAAGCATGGAAGGATTGATCTCACTGTAGAGTCGGGGGGAGATTTTGAACACCATATAGCAGAGGACACGATGATAGCCTTGGGAAAGGCCCTTTTGGATTCCCTTGGAGAGAGGGAGGGCATTAGAAGGATGGGTAGCTCCGTGGTTCCCATGGACGATGCTCTGGCGCTCGTTGCGATTGACTTGGGAGGCAGAGTCTATTCAGATGTGGAGGTAGACTTCAATAAAAAAAGACTTGAGGACCTGAACACGGATCTTTTCAGACACCTTTTGATTACGTTTTCCGACAACTCTAATTCGAATCTCCACGTCAAGGTTCTCCGAGGAGAGAACGATCACCACAAGGCAGAAGCTGTTTTCAAGGCTCTGGGAGTCGCCATTTCGGAGGCTGTGGCGGAGATGGGTGGGGGAGTTCCGAGTACCAAAGGAGTGGTTGATTGATGTTGCTTGTCTTTCGAACCAAAACTCTCGGGAATTGTTTGAGTGGATTGTTGCGAATAAATCCAATAATTAGTTGAAGTTGGTGACATGAAACCATGAACGATTTTCTAGAAAGGGTCAAGCTTTGGGAGTGTTCGGACGATAAACGAAGAAATATGCTCAAGAGATCGGGGACTGACGTTGCTCGAGTTATGGGAAAGGTTCAGGACATAATTTCCCGTGTGAGGGAGGAAGGGGATTTTGCTCTATTGGAGTTTACTCAGGAATTTGACGGAGTGCAGTTGACGCCTACTCGATTGAGGGTGAAGGAGGAGGAGATTTCCAAAGCATATGACTCATTAGATGAGGAGGATGTGGATGTGATTAGGAAATCTTTTGAATCCGTCAGAAGATACCATGAGGAACAGATGCCTGAAAAGTGGATGGAGGAGTTTCAGGAGGGGGTTAAGGCAGGTCAGGTTGTGAGGCCCCTTGAATCCGTAGGATGTTATGTGCCCGGTGGAACTGCACAATATCCCTCCAGCGTGATAATGTCCGTTACTCCTGCTAAGGTTTCAGGAGTCGACAGGGTTATTGTATGTACTCCACCAACTCCGGAAGGAGATGTGAACCCAGCGACTCTCGTTGCCTGTGATATAGCGGGTGCAGATGATATTTACAAAGTGGGCGGTGCCCAGGCTATAGCAGCGATGGCGTACGGAACGGAAATTATTTCCGAGGTGCAGAAAATTGTTGGCCCCGGGAACATCTACGTTGCAGCGGCAAAGAAGGCCGTATCCCTCGATGTTGAGATAGACTTTATGGCGGGTCCAAGTGAGGTTCTTATCCTGGCGGATTCCTCTGCGGATCCGAGGTTCGTCGCGATCGATTTGATATCCCAAGCAGAACATGATTCCGCCTCCGCGGCTGTTTTGGTGACTGATGCTCCCTCTTTGGCTGATGACGTGGAAAGGAGGATCTCCGAGATTCTTGAGGACCTTCCAAGAGGGGAGACTGCTCGGAAATCCTTGGATAAATATGGAAAAATTATTTTGACTAGGGATATGGAGGAGGCTGTGGACTTTGCGAATGATTATTCTCCCGAACACCTACAGATTATGACTGAGGATCCGGAAATCCGGCTCAAAGAAGTCAAAAATGCGAGTGCGATATTTCTTGGTTATTATTCACCTACTAGCGTGGGGGACTTTGCTGTTGGACCTAGCCACATTCTTCCTACCGGCGGTGAGGCAAGGAGAAATGACGGCCTCTCGGTTTACGATTTCATTCGGATGCCCAGCGTACAGGAATTGACCAGGGAGGGCCTTCGGAACATTTCCGATGTGGTAACCAGAATTTCTATGATGGAGGGCCTTTCAGCCCACGCCTACAGCGTTAACGAAAGGTTGGAGGGTAAGGATGACAACTGAGATTTTGGAAGAGGTTTTTGAAGTAATAGAGGACCGTAAGGAGAACCCCAGGAAAGACTCCTATGTGGCCTATCTGCTTCGAGAAGGCAAGGAAAAGATATACGAGAAGATAAGAGAGGAAACGGAGGAATTGATTGAAGCTTCTGATGAGGAGGGATTTGATGAGATCGTTCACGAATCAGCTGACGTCATCTTCCATGTGATGGTTTTGCTTGGAGCCGAGGATGTGGGATTGGAGGATGTAATGGAAGAGTTACGAGGGAGGCGGAAGCCCAGTGAAACTGAGTGACGAAGAGGCGGAGGTGGTTTTAGAAGAGGCCAACTTTAAGGATGGACTGATTACTTGCGTTGTGAGGGATTTTAGAGACGGAGAAATTCTTATGGTAGCTTTCATGAACGAAAGGGCGCTGAGAGAAACTTTAACTTCGGGCTATATGACGTATTGGAGCAGATCGAGAAAAGAAATATGGCGGAAGGGGGAAGAATCGGGCAACAAACAGAAGCTCAGAAAGGTGAGAATTGATTGCGATGCGGATGCATTTTTATTTAATGTAGAACCTGAAGGCCCCGCCTGCCATAAGGGGTACAGATCGTGTTTTTTTAGAGAGGTTGAGGACGGGAATATCCGTAGAATAATGGAGCAGGAATTCAATCCGGATAATGTTTATGGCTAATTCTTATTTTCTCATTCTTCTTGGATCTTCTTGCTTTTTTTAATGATTTCCTTAAGACTTCCCTTTAAGATATCCATTCCTATTCTGATCGAGTCCGGTGGTCCTGGCAGACAGATTACTGGGGTGTCCCTTGATATCCCAGCTATGGCACGAGTAAGTATACCAAGCCCTCCGACCCTTTCGTAGCCTTTTCTTCTTAAGGTTTCTCCGAAGCCTGGCAGTGTTTTTTCTAGGAGGGGAGAAACAGTTTCGTAAGTCACGTCTTTCAAGGTGATTCCAGTTCCACCTGTGGTAATTATTAGATCGGTTTTTTCATTTTTTATGGATCTTAATACGTTGTCCTTTATCATGTCCCTGTTATCAGGGATGATTTTTCTGGTGGATGAGATATCCAATTCCTCCAGTTTTTCCTGGATAATCCATCCGGATTTATCCTTATCCGTACCTTTTCTCATGAGTTTAAATCTTGAGTCGCTTATGGTTAGGACCTTCGCTCTGTATTCTCCGCTCCGTTCTTGACCTGATTTGTTATTTTTTTCCAAAAGTTTTCACCGTGTTTTTTTGATTGACGATTTCTCCATGAACTATCAGTTAAAATTTACCTTAGGGTGGTAAAGGGAAAAATTATTTCTTTGACGTTCCCAAAATATCATACGTATCATGATACAAATTCCTCTCGGTAAAATCTTTTTGCTTTTATTTCTGCTTCTGATTGGTTTTCTGTTATTCTTTTTCCTATTTAGAAGATGGAAGATCAAGAGGAGGGAGAAGGAATACCGGAAGCTTAAGGAGGAGTTCGAAGGGCTTAAACCGAGTTCGGGTGAGGAATCTGAAGAGTCAAGTGAGGCTTTTGAAAAAATCGTTGAAAAACTAGAGAGTGCTATAAGTTCGGGCCAAGACTCAGTGGATATAGAACTAGACGACGGGGAGGAGCTTAGAGTTGAGGCTCCGGATTTACTTTCGTATAGGACTCCTAATCTGATTCTCCATAAGTCCTTTGACGAAATAAGATTTAAGGATGTTGAGAGGATAGAGAGTGGGTATGTGGTGAGATTTGACAAGTAATTAATGGTATTTTGGGATAATTTCACAAGATTTGCTAGGTATCTTGCTCACAAAAATTTTTTATTAAGCATTTTAATGTCTCTGTTTTTAATTATTTAAGATTTAAATTTTTATTTATTCGTTTTAAGCCTATATTTATCTCTGTTTCTTCATTAGGATCATTATGTGACTTTTTGTAAATTTTATCAATATTGAAATTTTTGATATAATAAAATATTATAAGTTAACAGATTGAATATAGTTTGATTCAAAAGGTTACAAACATACCAAAATTTCAATGAAAGTAATATTTTTTTTCGGTACGTATAATTCAGGTAAGACTTATAAGTGAACATATTGTAGATATTAAACTGAAAAATGATACATATGTATCAATAAATTAATAATCATGGAATGATATCATGAAATTAATGACTGACATGGAAATAATCCTCTGTTATAAAAACACGCGAAAGGGGGTGTAATAGTTTGGTTGAAACCATACAGGCAAGAGGTAGAGCTACGAGTGATATTCAGACGGATGCTGAAGAAGACCTTAAGGCGGATATAAATATCTGCGGAGTCATTGAATACGATAAGAAATCGGTTTTGACGGATAAATTTACAGAATTAGCGGAAGCCGGTTTCAATAAAATCGGTATAAGGGTAACGACGGAAAACTATGAATGCTTGGATGAATTACTTGGTAATACTGATGAAATTTCAAATATAAGGAACGTAGCGGAGAATTACAGGCTTGCGATAGATTCCGTTAGCATTGAAGATGATGTTTTGAATAAGAGACGCGAGAATATGGACGGCACTTTTGAAGACCTTCAACCATACATCGATTTTGCTTCGAAGATTGGTTCAAACGTTTTGAATATAGTGAATCACAAGGACAGAGACCTCTCAGGTAGTCTTCCTGAGTATCTCTATGACGCTATAAGAACCGGTTTGGCGCAACTTGAGGAAAAAGTTATCGACAAGGATCTTAGAATAGCCATTGAGAATAATTCTGAACTCCCTGCCACGGCTAATGATTGCAATGCAGTACTGCTCGGTACGAATCCTGAGAAAATAGGGATTTGCTTTGATCCTGTGAACTACGTGAAAGCTATTGGAAGGAAACCGGAAACGGATTCCACTAAGATAATTAGGGAGCTCGGCGAAAGGATTTTCCACGTTTGTTTTAGACAAATGCCTCTCAAGGTAAGGAATGAAGAACGACTTGTCAATTATAACAGCGTGGTAAGAGCGCTGAAAAAACAGGGTTACGAAGGTGCTATCTCGATTGATGTAGACAAGGCTTCAAGAACTATTGGAATGGACCTCGAAAGAATCGCCAAATACCTGAATTCAAAGTTTGGAGGTCAAAGAGGGTGATAGAAATGTCAGAGGAATTGAAGAATAAATCACGCCTGTTGTCCGAGAGTGATGAAGGAGCCCTTTCGGAATCAATAAGAACACTTAAGAATAGGATTTCTAGTCCTGAAGGTAATGTTGGAGATAGGGCCTCCTTGAGACCCTGTGATGTCGAAGGAGAGCCAGAAAAAGCACGCAGATTGACAAGGCTTAAAAAAATATTGGCTGACTTAGATAGGACGGAGAAAAATGTTATGCCGGCGCTTCAGAGGATACAAGAAGAGTTTGGATATCTTCCGAGGGTGTCCTTCGAATATGTCTCCAAGGAATTCGGAGTTCCAGAATCTAGAATTTATGGTGTGGCTTCCTTTTATTCACAGTTTCACCTGAAGCCTCAAGGGAGGCACACGATAAAGATTTGTCAAGGTACTGCTTGCCATGTAAAGGGAAGCAAGGATATCCAGGAAGTCATCGAAGAGGAATTGGATATCGAGCCTGGCGAGGTCACGGATGATAACAAATTTACTTTAACAATGGTAAGGTGTCTGGGATGTTGCAGTCTGGCGCCGGTCATGATGATAGACGAGGATGTATATGGCAATCTGACTGAGGATAAGGTAAAAGACGTATTGAGGGGATTTGAATGAAAATTCAGTCCAAGGAGGATTTGAAAACTTTTAAGGTGGAGGGATTGAAATCCCTCTATCCAGATTTTATTAATGTGAAGGTAGGTCTAGCTTCTTGTGGGAAGGCGGCGGGTGCGGAGAAGGTCCTGAACGTTTTTAAAGATGAGGTTGGGGCGGACGAATCCATTGAAGTTAGTAGTACCGGTTGTTTGGGCCTTTGCTCAAAGGAACCTCTGGTTGAAGTTGTATTTCCGGATGGTCTTTCGATCGTATACAAAAATGTTGACGAGGATTTTTCCCATAAACTTGCGGAGGATTTGATGAAAGGGGAATTTCCCAATTACCACGTGCTGGGTACCAGAGGGTGTTCTAATTCAGAAGAGGGTTTGGAAGAGGAGTTCCCCGATTTATCGGATCTGCCATTTTATAAAAAACAAAGAAGAATTGTTTTGAGCAATAGCGGTTTTACGGATCCGGAAAGTCTTGAGGAATACATCGCTCGCGATGGTTTTTTTGCGTTGTCACGTGCCCTAAGCTCTATGGAGCCCGAAGTAATAATTGAAGAATTGAAGAATTCAAACTTAAGAGGGAGAGGAGGAGCTGGATTCCCCACAGGTGTAAAGTGGGAATTTCTCAGGAAGGCGGAAGGGGATTCCAAATATCTTATCTGTAATGCAGATGAGGGCGATCCAGGTGCATATATGGACAGAAGTTTGCTTGAAGGGGATCCATTCTCGGTTATTGAGGGAATGATCATCGGAGGTTTTGCGACTGGAGCTGGTAAGGGCATAATCTATGTTAGGGCCGAGTATCCATTGGCGGTTGCAAGGATAAAGAATGCAATAGAAAAGTGCAGGAAAGTTGGTCTCTTGGGTGAAAACATTTTTGGGGAGAATTTTAAGTTCGATATCGAAATTAAGAAAGGTGCTGGTGCGTTCGTATGTGGTGAAGAAACGGCTTTGATTGCTTCTATAGAGTCAAAAAGGGGCAGGCCTAGGACCCGACCTCCTTTCCCTGCTCAGTCCGGCCTATATGGTAAGCCCACTAACATAAATAATGTGGAGACTTGGGCTAATGTCCCACAAATACTTAGAAAAGGTTCTGACTGGTTTTCTGAGATAGGTACCGAGAATAGCGGGGGTACGAAGATATTCTCCTTGACCGGCGACGTCAGGAACACGGGGCTTGTTGAAGTTCCGCTCGGCACCTCGCTGGAGGATATGATTTTTGAAATAGGAGGGGGCGTGACTGGCGGAGAATTCAAGGCAGTGCAGACCGGTGGGCCCTCCGGAGGAGTTATTCCGGAACAGTTCTTGGATACGCCCATAGACTACGAAACTCTGGATGAACTGGGCTCGATTATGGGCTCGGGCGGAATGATTGTGATGAGCTCTAGCACCTGTATGGTCGACCAGGCTAAGTTCTTCATTGATTTTTGTACGGACGAATCATGTGGGAAATGCACACCCTGCCGCTACGGAACTAAAAAAATGCTGGAGATCCTGGAGAGAATCACGCAAGGGAAAGGGGTTTTGAACGATTTTGAAGAGCTTGAGTCGCTAGGAAACACCGTTAAGGAGGCCTCTCTCTGTGGTCTCGGGCAAACAGCCGCAAATCCTGTTATCAGTACCCTTGAATATTTTCGAGATGAGTATGAGAGTCACATCCTCGATGGTCGATGTCCGGCCGGTCAATGTCCCACCTTAATTACGAGCTACAGAATAGATCCGGAGGCCTGCACTGGATGCGATCTATGTTCCTCTGAATGTCCTGTAGACGCAATATCGGGCGAACAGGGCGAGACCCACAAGATTGACGAGAATAAGTGCATAGGCTGTGGATCTTGTGCTGAGGTCTGTCCCGTTAACGCGATTAGCAAGGGAGGTAGTTGAATTGAGTGAGATTAGTTTGAAGATTAACGGTAAATATTACGATGCACGGAGAGGAGAAACCGTTCTGGAAGTGTGCGAGCGGGCGGATATACATATTCCCACTCTTTGTCATCGCGAAGATCTTCCTAATGTAGGAGCGTGCAGACTGTGCATTGTGGAAGTCGACGACGGACAGATCAAAACGGCTTGTACTATGGAGGTGGAGGATGGTATGGAAATTAAAACTGACACCGATCGATTGAAGGATCACCGAAGGACAATAATCGATCTGATATTTGCGGAGGAGAATCATTATTGCATGTATTGTGAACAAGAGGGAGACTGCGAACTTGAAGATGTTTTTAAGGAACTGGATCTAGATAGTACCGCGTTTCCGCTGAGTTATATGAGGGAAGAGGTTGATGGTTCAGACGAGCATATTGCGCTGGATAGGAACAGATGCATTCGTTGTGGAAGATGTATTCGCATGTGTCGTGAGGTAGTGGCAAATGATACCCTTGAATTCGGAGAAAGAGGGAGGGAGACTAGATTGATTGCTGATATGGACGTTCCGATCGGTGAATCCTCCTGTATTTCCTGCGGAGCCTGCGTTCAGGCGTGTCCTACTGGGTCACTTTACGGTAAACACAGCGCTTTTCGCGGTAACGAGGAGGACTTACAGTCCGTTGATTCGACCTGCACTGAATGTAGCATTGGATGTGGAATCAGGGTATTTACTAGGTCTGGCTCACTTGCAAGGATCGAGGGGACGGAGGTTGGAGACGAGTCCGGGGGACAGCTCTGTAGTAGAGGGAGATTCGAGGTTCTTACGGACGTCCGTAGGAGAGTCAGGAACCCTCTCCGAAAGGAGAACGGGCGCCCGGAACCAATCGGTCTGGATGAGGTCCTTTATGAGGTGTCGAATTTCTTGAAAAGTGCTGGTTCCTTTAATGCTATTTCCTCGAATAGGGTCTGCACCGAAACGGTCGAAAAGTTCCGGGAGCTGGTAGACCATTACGGCGGTTCGTTTAGGATTCAGGGAAGTGAAAAGATGGGGATAGAAGGTGAAATTCTGAATGAATTAAACGAAAGCGTGCCGGAAATAGACGAGGAGATACTGTTTGCCAATAGCATAGAGGAAGTCTTGGATTCGGATACTGTTGCGGTCTTTGACACAAGCATAGTTGAGTCTCATCCAGTACTTAGTTCATACGTTCGGAGGGCGTCTAAGAAAGGAATGAAACTGATATCCGTTGATTCGAATGAAGATAAACTGGAGAATTATTCTGACGTTTCTATTAGTTTGGGATCCCCCAAATCACAGCTTACAGGAATAGTACTTGAGGCATTGGAGAAGAATCTTGATTCCATATCACAAGTTTCCGGCAATCATCTCGAGGATATGAACATCTCCCCTGGTGATATTCTCAACATGACCTCATATTTGAAGGAAGGCAAGAATACGTTGATAGTAGGCCCCAAGACAAAGGACGAACATACTTTGGTTAATATATACGCGCTTGCCGCTCTTACCGGAAGCCGGATAATAAGTTTGGACAATATTAGCAATCAGGCACTCAAGGAGTTTGAGATGGATCCATTGCGGGAGAATGCGGATGTATCCTACATATTTGCTTCTGATGATAACGGGGAAAGGCTTGATGAAATGATAGAGGTAGCTAGGACTTCCGATTTTGTAATCGTCCAGGCTTCAAGACATTCAAGGTTAACTGAGAAGGCGGATATAGTCCTGCCGTCTCTTACTTGGGATGAAAGGTTCGGTAGCTTCGTTGATGTGAACGGTGAGAAGAAGAAGGTCAAGAGGTCGGTTTCGGCACGCGTTCAGATTGATTCGGACCGGCAGTTATTTGAGGATTTGATGGAGGGGGAAGTTGATGAGCAATGAAAAGCCTAGAATAGCGACCGCATGTTTGGGCGGATGTTCGGGTTGTCATATGTCGTTCCTTGATATAGATGAAAATCTGGTGGATTTAATAGAGGATGTGGATATTGACGCGAGCCACGTTCTTGTTGACTCCAAAAAATTTTCCGATGTAGATGTAGGGATAGTGGAGGGCACTGTCACCACTAATAAGGATGTAGAGGTAGTCAAGGATCTGAGGGCTAAATGTGATGAACTCATAGCTTGGGGTGATTGCGCTTGCCTGAGGGGAATTATGACTATGAGAAACTTTTATGACAGGGATGAAATTCTGAAGGAATGTTACGGTGATAAGACTGATCACAATAGCGAAATTCCTGCTCCCGGTTCGGTTCCAGAACTCTTGGAGGAAGCAAAGCCTGTAGACGACTATGTGGATGTAGATCTTTTTGTTCCCGGTTGTCCTCCCAGGGCGGAAGTTATGGAATTTACTCTGAGGGAAGTTTTGGAGGGAAACGAACCTGTTCTGACCAAGGAGGATCTTGAATATGACTAGAGGAGGGTTATTTGATGAGAAAGGAAGTTATTGAGCCCGTAACGAGGGTCGAAGGCCATGGTAAGATAACGATTCACCTGAACGAAAATGAAGAGGTAGAGGACGCAAGATTTCACGTAACCGAATTCAGGGGATTCGAGAAGTTCGTTCAGGGGAGGCCATACTGGGAGATGCCGGATATGACTTCGAGAATCTGTGGGATCTGTCCGGTTAGTCATCATCTTGCTGCTGCGAAGGCTTGTGACAGTCTTTTAGAGGGTGAGATTCCTCGTCCGGCTGAGAAACTTAGGGAGCTGATGCATATGGGCCAAATACTGCAATCCCATGCGCTGAGTTTCTTTTATCTTTCCAGCCCTGATCTTTTACTTGGGTATGACGAAAAACCATCAAGGCGTAATATAAAAGGCATTTTGGAAAGCGAGCCAGAGTTAGCGAAGAGAGGCGTTAGACTTAGAAGCTTTGGCCAGGAAGTAATTGAGTCCTTGGGTGGTAAAAGGGTGCATCCGGAGTTCGCGATTCCAGGTGGCGTTACTAATAACTTGGACGAATCACGAGGGAAGGATTTGCTGGAGAACTCTGAGCCTCTTGTGGACTTCGTGACGGATACTATCGATAAATTAAGGGCTATTTATGAGGATATGGATGAGGAAATGCTGAATTATGCCACCTATCAAACGGGTTATCTTGGATTGGTGGACGAGAACAGCAAATTAGAGTTGTATGATGGTAGGATTAAGCTGGTTGACGAAACTGGTAAGACTCTGGAGAATATTGCTCCATCCAAGTATTCTTCTATTATAGATGAGCGTTCTAAAAAGTGGACTTACCTGAAATTCCCCTACTATTTAAAGAAGGGGTTTGAGGACGGTCAATATAGGTCAGGACCTTTGGCTAGGTTGAATGTAGCGGATCGTATTGGCACTGAACTTGCTCAGCGTGAATTTGAAAGGTATATGGATATGGCCGAGGATAGGGTTCAGGAAAAGACGATATTCTATCATTATGCTAGGCTTATCGATATGCTTTACTGTGTAGAGAGAATACAGCAGCTTCTTGAGGACAGCGAGGTTTACAACGGGAAAACTAATTTTGGGAGTGAATTGGCTCGTAAGGAGGGCATTGGAGTTATTGAAGCCCCAAGAGGTAATTTGATACATCACTACAAGGTAGATGGAGAGGGCCTGGTGGAGGATGCAAATATGATAATTCCAACGACTCATAACAATCCTGCAATGAACAGAGGTATTCAAAAAGTGGCCGAGAGATTCATCAACGGACCCGAGATATCCGAGGAAGTTTTGAACAAGATAGAGAGCGCAATTAGATGTTACGATCCATGCCTTTCTTGTTCGACCCATGCATTAGGCCAGATGCCCCTAGATGTCAAGCTTTTGTCTCCAGACGGAAACGTGTTGGACAGTGCTGTAAATAGTCCGGGAGACAGGGTTTCCTCTTAAGAAATAATTTCTATTGGGAGTTGTTTGCGCGATGAAGACTCTTGTGCTTGGACTTGGAAACGAAATTAAGAAGGACGATGCTGTGGGTCCCATTTTAGTTAGAAAGCTTTCGGAAAAATTGGACGATGAAGATATGGATTTTAAAACTTCAGCGTCAGGTAGAATACTACTTCTGGACGAAATCAGAGGATATGATCGGGTGTTTTTGATAGATTCTATAAAGACGGAGGAGGGGAAACCCGGGGTCTTGTACTATCTTGAACCCGACGATCTGGATCAGGAATCGGGTCTTTTTGCATCCCATAACGTCGGTCTCCGAACTATGAAGCAAATAGGATCTTCACTGGGCATGAAAATGCCCGAGATAAAAATTATCGCTGTGGAAGTAGAGAATCCTTTTGAGTTCGAGGAAGGCTTAACGGAGTCACTCCAAAATCGATTGCCTGATCTGATAGAGGAAATTCGTGAGACTATTTGTGGGAAATCTTAACGGGTTTTACGGAATTTTTGTCCGATCCTTCGCGTCTCTTATAAGTATTCAGTTATAAATACATCATAGGTCATGAGAAAAATAGGAATCGATTTTCTGATTTCTGAATTTTCGGGGTGAAAAAAATTGGCAGAAGATTTGGATGAGACGGATAAAAAAATTGTTCGCCACGTCTGTAATGGAACTTATTCCTACTCGGAACTTGCGGAGCTGACGGGTGTCAGCAGAAACACCGTTTATAGGAGGCTCAAGAAGCTTGAGGAGGAAGGCATAATTAAGAAAAGAGTAATGGCTATTCCCGACTTTGAGAGGATAGGTTTTTCTTCCATTATCATAGGGATAAATGTCGGCGTTGGAAATTTGGAGAGAACTGTAAGATATCTGAAAAGACTGGATCAGGTAAAGTTTCTCTGGAAAACCTACGGCGAATACGAAGTCGTAGCTGTTTTGATGTGTGATAAGGAGAATGTTGGAATATGCATAAATAACCTCAAGGAGACTTTGGAAGATTTAGAGGTTGAGATAGAAAAGTTTACAGCAGCACCGAGTATATCTTGGGAAAAGATAGAGTTTGCGCCCTATGAGTCAGAGTAGTTCCGTGAATTGAACTTACTAAAAATACATCGCCCGATCGGATTCATCGATTTGCAGCTTCCATATGTAGCTCTTCCCTACTTTAACTTTTCTTGCTTTTTCGAGATTCTCTAGTTTTTTTAGAGTTCTACGAATTGTTCTTTCGCTCAGTCCGAGTATTTCCGCTATTTCTTTGGTACGAAGGTTTCCGTATTTTCGGAGAAGAAACTTTATTACCTCCATTCGGATTTTTTTAGGGTTGAAGGATTCTTCCTCGTTCTTGTCACTCTCCGCGTTCATAATCATGTGGCCTCGATTGGTCTACTAACAGTCATTCGTTCCCTTTGGAATTTTAGACTTTTGCTGAATGAATAGTTAGTCGGTTAGATCCTTTTTAGTTCGCCTTCAATGATGAGAAGGTTTCTAATACCCTCCTGGGAATTTAGTAGTGAGGAGGAGTTACGTGAGTATTCTCAACGTTAAAAATTTGAGTTTGGAGGTGGAAAATGGGAGGATACTGAATGATATCTCTCTCGAATTTGAGGAGGGAAAAGCCCACGCATTGGTAGGGCCCAACGGCGCGGGAAAGTCCTCATTGGCGTTTGCGATTATGGGATTGGATGGTTACCGGAATATTGAAGGGGATATAATTTTTAGAGGGGATTCGATAAAGGAACTCGGTGTTTATGAGAGGGCTGAAAAAGGGATAACTCTTGCCTGGCAAGAACCGGCGAGGTATGAGGGTCTGACCGTTGGAAATTTCCTTAGGTCGTCTTTGGGAGACAAAGCGGATCGGGATGTCGAGGAGCTCCTTAAAAAGGTTGATATGAGGCCTGAGGAATATCTTGGCAGGGCGATGGATTCCGGCTTGAGTGGCGGAGAAAGAAAAAAAATAGAGCTCGCTTCGATTCTTGGAATGGAGCCGGATCTCGTTATGTTAGACGAGCCTGATTCAGGAATAGACGTATCCTCACTCGAGAGGATTAGGGAGGGTATTGAACATCTTCAACGAAGAGGAGCTACGATCGTGTTTATAACACACAGTGCCACTGTCCTCGACTGGGCGGACTACGCCTTTTTGATGTGTAAGGGAAAAGTTTTGGATAGTGGAAGCGCGGAAAAGATCAATAGGTATTTTGAGGATAATTGTATGCCTTGTGAACACAAAAACGAGCCTGAGATGAATAGTTTTTCGGGTGGGTGAGACATTTGGATATAGATGAACTTTACGCCGCCGCCGAGATTAAGGGGGCAATTTCCGATCCAGATGTGGCTAATCTAGTTATAGATAGGGATGAGGTCCATAACGAGAACACAGTTCCAGGTCTATCGGTTGAATATGAACCCATAGAAGACGGTGTGGACGCCCGTATTGAGGTTGAGGAGGGAACTGTTATAGAGAATCCGGTTCATCTTTGTTTTGGTGTCACCGCCTCAGAAGGAAGACAGCATATTGTACTCGACGTGGATGTTGGCGATCGAGCTGAAATAGGGATATTGGCTCATTGTATTTTTCCTCGAGCGGTAGATGTCCTTCATGTGATGGATGCGGACATTCGTATCGGGAAAAACGCGGAGTACAAATATCTTGAAAAACACATTCATAGTCCCGAGGGGTTTGTTGAGGTTATACCAAAAGCTGATGTGAAGCTTGAAGAAGGCGCCAGATTTCAAACCGACTTTGAGCTGGTAGAAGGACGAGCCGGTAAGGTGGAGATCGATTATGAGACCAACTGTGGGAAGGACAGTGTTATGGAAATGACTACGAAAATAGACGGGAGACAGGACGATGATATTGAAATAAGGGAAACCGGATACCTTGAGGGGCAAGGTGCGAGGGGAGTTCTCACCTCTAGAGTGGCTCTTAGGGAGGAGGCCCGGGCCAAGGTCTTCAACAAACTCTCGGCAACGGCTCCTGATACTAGAGGACATGTGGACTGTAAGGAGATTGTTAGAGACGAGAGCAGGGCCAAAGCAGTACCGGTAGTTGATGTTGAGGATCCAAGCGCACACGTAACCCATGAGGCTGCTATTGGAAGTGTGGATAAAAAGCAGTTGGAAACGCTTATGTCAAGGGGGATGAGCGAGGAAGAGGGCGTAGATTTAATTATAGATGGCCTCTTGAGTTGACATCTTGTCCTTATTTTTCGGATTTTATCCTTTTTTTAAGTATCGAGAAGCCTAGTAGTCCTGCAAATATTTTTCCTCTTTCCTTTCCAGTTCAAGTCCTCTGGATATGTTTTCCCGTGAATCTTCGGCGTTTTTGAAGATTGTGGATAGGTATGGAAGAAAGTCATTGATTGCTGTTCGGGAAGAAACGTGATACACATTCGAAATCTTATTTAAAAGGTTGTCTCTGATCTTTCTTTTCTTTTTGCTTCTTCCGTAAGTCTTTCTTGAGCTGGGATAACCGAATCTTCCCTTGCCGGGTTTACCCTTTCTTGAAACGGCAACTCCGGCACTCATTAAGTCTGAAGCATATTTCCAGAAATTGTAGATCTGCATTCTCTTCGCTCTTCCAAGAAAAATATCAGCTCGGGAGACCTTTTCGAATGCATCCGCGAGATCAGGGATATTTCCCATTATTTTTGGCAAGTTCTCCTCTATCCAATCTATTGTTTCGTCTGGGGTTTCGTCTAGGTTCCAAATTGCTTCTCTTGCCTCTTGGACATCTCTTGTTTTTTTGAGCTTCCCCAATAATTTAAAGATGCTTATTTCTCTGTCTCTGTTTTCCGTTGAAATATCTTCCACAGAAACTCTTTTTCTCCCGGAGGCTATAGCCTGAAAATCATTGATTGCAGATCTTAAATCTCCGTTCGATCTTTCTCCTAATTTTTGTAAGACTTTTGGATCGGCGTTGATCCCTTCTTTTTTCGCTATCTTTCTTAGGACCTTTGCGATAGAGCTTTTTCTCAGTCTCCGGAAATTAACGCTATTGCATTTTCTCTTTATATTTTGGGGTATTTCGTATTGGTCGTTACCAATTAGAATTATGGGATTTTTGCTTTCGTTAAGTAATTTTGAGATTGCCTTTTTTCCTCCTCGATCAGCGTTTCCGTGAACGTTATCGGCCTCGTCAAGGACTATTAGTCTTTTTTCTTTTTTTCCTGTCAAGGATCCGTAGTTGGCGGCGGTTGAAGCCTTCCTCTCTATTTTACTTTTAGTTCTTTCGTCGCTTGCGTTGAGTTCTATTAGATCCCAATCCTTTTCTTTTGCCAGCGCGTGTGCTGCGGAGCTCTTACCGACTCCGGGGGGTCCGTAAAAAAGGAGGGCTGGCTTTTTTGGTCTTCCACTCTCCCATTGATCGGCCCATTTTCTGATTTCTTTCATTGCCCTACCTTGAGCCGAAACATCGTCCAATGATTTGGGTCTATATTTGCTTGTCCATGATTCCATTCTGCTTTCCTCACGTAGTAGTGGCTTTTTTAGTAAAGTTTTTGTCGTTTATTTTGAAAAGAGTTGTCAGTGCTCATTTGAAATTAGTTGGTTTTGATTGTGTCAGTCTTTTATGATCTAGCTTTTAAATGCTCCAGTAATCTTAAAATTAATCTTGAGGATTTAATTATGGAGGAAAAAGTACTTGAAGTTATTTCTTCGATGGTGATTAAATAGATATCCTTTTAAGTTAAAAAATTGTTTAATATGATTTACTGGGAGACTATGGGGTGAGATATTATTACTAGAGAAGATTTGGGCGAGGCTTTGGAGGAATTACAGGAGTTGGAAAATATTTTAAGTGATCGTGCAAGGGAGAAACTTGAGAATTCCTCAAGTGCTCTTTCTCGTGCTACTGATGAGGAAACGGTTGAGATCGAAGAAAGAATTTCAGAAATTCAGACAGAGGTCAATGAGACAGCCGAGCTTGTAAGGGATATAGGAAAAGATGCTAATGAATTTTTGCAGACCTTGGACAGACAGCTTTATCAAAATTTTGAGAATCTTTTGGATGAGAGCGAAAACAGAATTAAAAATATAGCGGAGAGAATTGAGGAACTTGAGGGGAATATAGGCAACAGCATTGAAGAGGTGGAGGACGGAGAGATCAGAAATTCCATTCGAGATCTTCAAAATAGGCTGTCAGATGAGGCAGAAGAAGCCGAGGATATTGGAGAACAGGCCTCGGAGCTTTCAAAGAGGATTGGAGGGCAGCTGAGCGTGGCGTTCTCAACGGCGGGCAGCGGACGCGTGGAGGAAATCAGAAATCGTGTACAAAACCTCTCTGGGGATTTGGGTATGGAGGCTGTAGGGGAAGGGGAGAGTTTAAGAAGAGATTTTGAGGATTTGAGAGATAAAATCGAGGAAGTTTCAAAACTAACCAAAGAGATAGGGGAGCGTGCTTCTGATCTATCCCAAGATATAGACAGCGATTTGGCACAGGCCTTTGCTAACATGGAGAGGGGACGTATTATGGAACTTGGAGACCGGGTAAAGAGCCTTTCTGAGCAGATAAGCCAGGTTTCGGAGGAAATAGAATCTGGTAACTTTGAGAGTGGGATTGTGGAGTTGGAAGAGAAAATTAAAAGAAGTGCTGAGGAGGCTCAGGAAATTGGCGGTCAGGCAGCCGAACTTTCACAGGAAATTGGAAATCAGTTGTCGGGAGCCTTCGAGAATTTGGATGATCAAAGAATCCAAGAAATTAGAGAAAGGACCGAGAGGTTATCCGAGGATGCTGAGGATATCTCCAAAAAACTGCAAAGCGAAAGAATCGGGAACAAGCTGGAAAAAATCGAAGCTGGAATAGAAAGAACTGCCGAGGACGCTAGGTGGGTCGGTGAGATGGCAAATGAACTGTCGGACGATATTGATGATCAGATGCAATGGGCTCTCGATATGATACTTGGAACAGGTGATCAGGGAGTCAGCGAACTAAGAGAAAGGGTTCAGAATTTGGGAGAGGAAATCGAGGAGATTTCCGAAATAATGAGTGGTGGAGAGATAGAACAGGGTATTATCAGCCTAGAAGATAGGATAGATTCAAGTGCGGGCGAAATCCGAAAAATTGGCGAGGACACGGATCAGCTTGAAGAGGAACTTGGTAGAAGAATGGAAGAAGCGATGGATGGGGTTGATACGGAAGAGCTGGAAGAACTCAGAGAACGTATACAGGATTTAAATGAAAGGATAGACCGGATTCTGGATAAAGTGGAAGAAGTCAGCGAAGAGTTGACTGATATGTGGAAGGGTAAATTGTTTGACGAGGCCTTTTAATTTCTGATCTCCGTGAAAAGTCGACCGTATATAGATTCTCTCTTGGTTTTCTCGGATCAGAAATAAAAGTAATGGAGAGGAATGATGAAACCAATATGATTGACTTAAGAAGTGATACGGTCACGAAACCCGTGTCCAAGATGAGGGAGGCGATGTCGCAAGCTGAAGTAGGCGATGATGTTTATGGAGAGGATCCTACTGTAAATAAGCTTGAGGAAAAGGTAGCAAAGGTCTTTGGAAGGGATTCAGGGCTTTTCGTACCTTCGGGTTCGATGGGAAACCAGGTGGCCGTTAACGTTTATACACAGCCGGGCGACGAGATAATTCTAGACTCCACATTTCATATTTTTCGCTACGAAATGGGTACTATGGCTAAATTTTCTGGGGTGATGCCTCACCCTATATACACCGAAGGAGATCATCTGCCTGTTGAGAGGGTTAGGGAGAATATAAATCCGGAGAAATATTATGTTTCAAAATCGAGCTTAATCGCTTTGGAAAATACTCAGAATGTGAAGGGTGGTGTTGTTTATCCCAAGGATAGGGCAGAGGAGGTTTTGGATTTGGCCAAAGAGTTTGGTATTCCAGTGCATCTGGATGGCGCACGAATTTTTAACGCTTCAATTTCAACTGGAAGCTCAGTGAAAAAACTTACTTCCGGCTTTGATTCCGTGATGTTCTGTTTGTCAAAAGGGCTTGGAGCCCCTGTTGGATCAATGTTGGTAGGTAGTGAGCGTTTCATAAGTAAGGCTAGGAGGGTTAGGAAGGAATTGGGTGGGGGGATGAGACAGGTTGGTGTCTTGGCTGCGGCTGGGATTTATGCGCTCGATAATCATGTTGACAGGCTCCAAAGAGATCACGAAAACGCTCGGCTTTTGGCGGAGGGACTGGAGGATTTGGGTTGGATCGACGTTAAGTATCCGGAGACGAATATTCTTCTTCTGGATTTGGGGCGATCGGAGGTTGACACTAATGAATTTGTGAACAGGATGAGAGAACATGACATACTTGTCGGTAGCATCTCAAAGAATAAGATTAGGATAGTAACTCATTTAGGTATAACTCGTGATGATGTTGAGAAAGTAGTGGAGATCGTTAAGTCTCTTTATTAGAGTAGAATTTAGTTCCATTTAATGCTTATAAATATTCCTAATAGGGTAATCGCGCCACCTATTACTGTTAGACTGGGTGGAATCTCGTTCAGTATTATAAAAGCAAGAAGGCCTGCACCTATGGGCTCCCCAAGTAAGCTTATGGATACTATTTTTGCTTCTACGAATTTCAGCGCCCAATTATAGATTGTATGGCCAAATATTGTGGGTATTATCGCTAGAGCGAAAAATAGAAGATATTCTTCTGCAGGAAAAATTCTGATAGGAGAAGTAGAGAAGAGCGAGAAGCCAAAGAGAAAAATAGTGGAAATCCCATAGACTGAGAAAGCATAGGGGATTATGTGCAATTTTTGGCGAACTTGTCTTCCTCTTATGATATAACCTGCCATCGCTAACATGCCGAGAATGGCTAGTATATCTCCAAATAGGCCCCACTTTTCCGTTCTATAATCTGAAACACTCATGATAATAACGCCAACGAGGGCAATAAGTATTCCTAAGTACACACTCCGGCCGGCCTTTTCCCCTAAGAACTTGCTTGATACCCAGGTAACTACCAATGGATGTGAGGTAACAAGTACTACTGATGATGTTACCGAGGTGTATTCCAGGGAAGAAACCCATAAAAACATATGACCGCCCAAAAAAATCCCTGCAGAAACAAGCATTACTATTTCTCTCCTGGACATGGACTGAAATTGACTCAAGAACTTGGGGGTTAAAGGTAGTAATATTAGGGTGGAGAAGAGGAGTCGATATAGGGAGATGGTGAGGGGATTAGATTCCGAAAGCTTGACGAATATTGAGGCGAAGGAAACGGATACGACAGCTATTGGGACTGCTAATTTCCCGTGTTCTTCGCCTGAGATCTTTAGGAGATCCATATTATCGTTCCTAGTTTCCTGCTTTTTCTGAAAATGAAAACTTGTTGGCTGTCTCAAAGTTGTTTATTTCTCTGTATTTATTTTAGGGCATGAAGGAGGAAGTGGTAATGTTTATTTGCCCCTAAAGGGGGTCTTTTTCCCTGTTTAGACTCTCAAAATTTCAAAAAATCTTTAAATAAATAGCTATACTTTAATTAGGACTAAATAGCGAAGAATCTGAAGGAGGTGAGATAATGTTTAAAAGAAAAAGCTTGAAGTTTTCTGTAGTTTCGATGGCTTTGGCGTTGGCCTTTTTGCTTTCAGTTATGGTTCCTCTTGTCACCGCGCAGGAGGAGGACGAGGAGTTCGTTGATGAAATTCAGGTTGAAGTGCGTTCGCGTAAGGAGGCTGGTCTTGGAGATACTGCAACCGGTCAGTTAGATGCTTTTATGACCGGTGTTTCGGGAGATCGTTGGGAAGGACTCAGAGAAGACTGGCAGGACGTTTTAGGTCGCATGGACAGCTATGGTTCCTATACGAATCTTCTCTTTAATCCAGCTGCTACTGAGAAATATACCGTGGAGAAAGACGGCGAATACTACTTCAATCCTTATTCTATACAACAGGTAAGATATGCTATGAACTGGCTGGTGGATAGGGAAGAAATTGTTCAAGAAATTTATAACGGACATGCCGAGCCTAGGTATCTGTCAGTAGAGTCTAGCCATCCCGGCTGGGATGAAAGATTTGCGTCTATAGTTGAAGAATCTGACATTTCCGCTGCAGGAGATCTTGATAGAGCCAGAGATATGGTTACGGAAGCTATGGAGGAAGCCATGAATGATTCCGAATTGGTAGGAGATCTTGATAAAATTGAGTCGGATGATTCACCGGTTGGATATTGGTGGGCTTACAGAGGACCAAACGAAGATGAATTTGAACCAATAGAAATTAATATTATCGAGAGGCTCGATGAAAGAGAGGAAATCGGTGGTCTTTTCGCGAGTGCTTTGGAGGAAGTTGGTTTACAGCCAAATGAGAGACCCCTCGACAGAGGACCCGCGACTGACCAGACTTTGTACGCCGATCCAGCTGAAGTGATTGATCAGTGGAATGTTTATACCAGTGGCTGGACAGCTTCTGGTGCATATTACTACAATGAATGGTCAGCCTATCAGATGTACGCCGATTTCTACGGGTACATGCCTGGAGGCCAAGCGGGCCCCGATGCTTGGAAATACGGCACTCCGGAAATCAATGAAGTAACCCAGCCTCTATCCACTGGAGAGTTGGAAAACGAAGAAGAGTATTGGCAGAGATTCAGAGAGGGTGTAAGACTTGGATTAGAAGATGGCGTAAGAGTCTTTTTGGCCACTACGATTGAATATTGGCCGTACAATAATGAGAGATTGCTTTCCCATGTTGAGGATATCAAGACGGGCTGGTCTAACGTATTCACACCGAGGACTGCAAAGACACCGGATGGAGAGCTTAAGACTGCTCAATATTCTGATGCTGGAGAACTTTTCATGGATGATTGGAACAGAATTGCTGGAGAAACGGATACCTATAGTATGCGTATGCTCGAAATGATCAGAGATTATGCAGTCATTGGCAACCCCACCACGGGTAGATACATGCCGATGAGGGCTGAGTGGAGTGATATAAATAGAGATGTAGACTTCGGAGAAGATGGAACTGAACCCCAGATAGAGATTCCTGACAATGCAGTGTTTTACGATACTCAAGAAAAGGAATGGAAGAATGTTTCGGAGGATACAATGGCTTCGTCTTCTGTCACCTATGATTACAAATTCTCCAAGTGGCACGATGGCCACATGATGGATGATCAGGATCTAGTTGCTTGGTGGGCATTTGCTAAAGAATGGGCGTATCAAGACGGTGAAGATGATTCACAGTACCAAAGCACATGGAGTGGCCAAGTGCAACCTACCTTCGAAAAGGTAAAAGGAGTTGAATGGCATGGAGATGGTGAAGTTACGATATATGGGGATTATACATTTCCTGTAGATTCGCAGATTGCGTCGTTCTACGGTGGGCTGCTAGACGTATTTGTTCCATGGCAGGTTAATTATGCAGCTGACCGGTTGATTGTTAGTGATGAAGCATCCCCGGTTCAGGAACAGCACTATAGCTGGGAGGGTGCCGAGGGAACGGCTGGAGTTCATTACTTGAGCGAAGAACAGGGCCAGGATTATCAGGCTGTATTGGAAGATATATCCGCCGAAGGAGAAATTCCCCCCTACCTCCAAGAACAAAACAATTCGCCATTCCCAATGGATGAATCGGGACTTAGCGAGGAAATCGAAAGCATAAATTCTTTCTACGATGAATACGGCCACTATTATGACTCAAACGGAACTTTCGCAATTACCGACTATAATCCTGGAGATATGGTAATGACGCTCGAGAGATTTACAAACTTGGTTGAAGACGCCCAGTATCCATTTGCTGAAGACCACTGGACCACTGTTCTCAGGAGATCGAGGCTCTCCTTAGGAAGCTTGGATATTCCGTCGAATGTTGACATTGGAGACGCCATAAATATCCAAATTACAGCAGAGGAGATCCAAGAGTTCCCGGAACAAACGAGTAATCCCGCAGAAAGTGGTAGCGTGACTTTGGAGATCACAACCGACGGTGAATCCGTCTACAATACTGAAGCGGAACTCATAGAGCCTGGCTTGTTTGAGTTTTCTGTTCCTGTGGAAGAGACTGAACAGTGGGAAGCAGGATCGTATGAGTTTACGGTGAGAGGCGCACTAAGTGAGCAGACTTTGGATGAAGAAGAGATTTCAAAGACCGTTGTTTTGGAGAATCCTGAAGATTTTAGTCTCAGTAATCTTAGTTTAAGTGCAAGAACAGTGGAAGTAGGTGAAACAGTAGATATTTCGGTAGACGTTACAAACAATGGTGCCCAAGCCGGTGATTACGACGTTGAATTGCTTGTGGATGGAGATTCCGAGGATATTGAAACTGTTAGTCTAGGTGCAGAGGAAACTCAAACTGTAGAGTTTTCGACTTCTAGAGATGAAGCAGGGAGCTATACCGTAGAGATTGGAGACCTATCTACAAGTTTTGACGTCGAAGAGTCTGAAGAAGGGTTCAACACCACATTAATCGTTGTAGCGGTTGTAATAGTGATTATCGTCGTTGCTATAGCTGCGTACTTCAAGAGCAAGAGATCTTGAAATATCCTTTCTTTTTTTATTTTTCCTTTTTTTTGCGTGGGTTTTTTAAGGAGTCAGATTGAAATTAATTAAAAACTTTGGTAGTATAGTAATGTAGGTATCTGAAGAAGAAAGGTGTAATTGTGGCGGCGAGTACCAAATATTTTATTACAAGAGTTTTATCGGCCGTAGTGACACTGGCACTGGTTATGTTATTAATGTCAACTATCTTTTTCGCGCAGTCAGAGGCTCAGCTCGAGTCTCGGATACAGAACCAAGTAACAGCGGAAATTCAAAATAATCCTGAGCTTTCTCAAATGTCTGATGAAGAATTGTCTCGTTGGAGAGAGGAAAGAATTTCATCTTTAAGGAGCTCATATGGCCTTGATAAATCAATGGGGGAGAGAATTATCAATAACACGTTTGATTCTCTCACTTTGAACTTTGGAAGGTCTTATCAAATGAGGGCGGGGGGAAGCAATGATGTTGCTGATATAATTATGTCTAGACTTCCAAGAACTATTTTGCTATTTTCATCGGCCGCGGTTGTTTACATTCTATTGGGTTTAATGATAGGCTTAAAGGCGGCACAGGTTGCTGGTGGAAAACTGGATAAATTCCTGTCAATTTTTGGAATTAGCTCGTCCAGCATGCCTATGTGGTGGGTGGGAATGTTGGCTATACTACTATTTTCGTACAGGCTTGGTTTGTTCCCCTCCAGCGGTCTTCCCTTTCCCCAGACTACAGGGCTGGATTATTATTTGGGCGTTTTACATAGGATGGTTCTACCACTGGGCACTATTGTTTTTACTCTTTTTGGGGCAAGGGCTTGGGCAACGAGGAATATTGTTACGGATGTGTTACAGGACGATTATATAATGGCCGCTAGGGCAAAAGGTGTTCCGGAAAGAAAGGTAATATATGGACACACCCTTAGAACAGCGGCTCCCCCTGTTGTGACCTCTGCGCTGTTAACTTTATTGATGTCGGTCGGTGGAGCCATGATTACAGAAGTAATTTTTAATTGGCCAGGGATGGGAAGACTGTTGTTCACCGCAATACAGATGAACGATGTGCCAGTTATAACAGGGATCGTTTTCGTAACGTCGTTCATGTACATATTTGGGTACTTGATAGCTGATTTGCTATACGGTCTGCTGGATCCTCGAGTGGAGATGGGTTCTAGGGGAGGTAGATAAGTATGAGAATAAGTCAGTTGAAAAGGAGACTAGTAGGACTTTTGAAGGAATTCAAGGGTGAGAGGATAGGAATGGTAGGACTGGGACTAATTGTATTTCTTTTTACGATAGCCTTCTTGGCTCCAGTTTTGGCACCTGAGACCGACGGGAAGTGGAATGATGTAGATAGGTGGAGGGATGTACCGAGGGGAGCTGCCCCAGTTTGGATGGATTATCTTTCTACGGAATCAAGAGCCCCTCATTTGGTAGAGGAGGATTTTTATATGGCGGGCCAAGGTCAGTACGATATCCTGACTTTTGAATATGATTATGATTATGAAGTCCCTCCAAGGCGAATTGTGACCTATGTAGAGGGAAGGGCTGAAAGCGAATCAGTTGAAATGATTCTAGAATTTATAAGGCCTGACGGTGAAAGCCTACAGCTCAGTTCTGATAAGATTCGAGCTAGAGGAGATGAAGAATCGGGCTACACTTTTCAAACAAGAATTACTTTGCTCAGAACCCAAGCTCAGAGGGATAGAATTTTCAGGTTCGCTAGGTCCTTTGAAGGAGATTCTGATGTCAGCCAGTCAAGCATGGATTCTGCAGAAACTATTTTCTCTAAGGCAAACGAAACAATCCTTAGCGATCCAGAGCCCTTACATGGTAGTTATAGGCTAGAGTACAAGCTTCTCGGAGATGGAGTTGAGGTGTTGGATTCTAAATCTATTTTCATGGGACGAATTTATGGTGCGATGGGTACGGACGATGATGGACACGATATTGGTCTGGGTTGGTTCTGGGGCGCTAGATACGGTCTTCTCCTTGGTTTAGCTGTCGGTGGTCTGACAGTTGTTATAGGTTTATTTTTCGGCATGACGAGCGCTTACTATGGTGGGTGGGTGGATGAATTCATGCAGCGAATTAACGAACTTGTCATGGGGATACCAATATTTCCTATTATAGTAATTATCTCAGTCGTCTGGGGTCGTAGTCTTTACTATGTTATCTTTATTATGGGACTCCTATACTGGCGAGGTGTGGCGAAGACTATAAGGGCGAGAGGCCTTCAGATTAGACAGGAAACCTACGTTGAGGCTTCACAGGCCCTTGGTGCTGGAGGAGGAAGAATAATTAGGACTCATATGATCCCCCAGATGGTACCGTATGCCCTTGCTGAAGGGGCTCTGATGGTACCGGTGGCTATAATTGTTGCAGCTGGTTTGAACGTGCTGGGTCTAGGGGATCCGAGTGTTGTTACTTGGGGAAGGATGCTTAGTGAAGCCAATTCAGCTGGGGCAGTAATAAGGGGTATGTGGTGGTGGGTTTTATTGCCGGGGATTGGGATAACCTTGGTAGGTTTTGGTTTCATATCAGCTGGCATGTCAATAGAAAGGATTGTAAATCCAAAAATGAAACAAAGCTAAGTAGAGGTGCAAAATATGAAAGATGAAATTGCTTTAAGCGTGCGGGATTTGTCTACCCATTATTTTACTAGATCGGGTGAGGTCCAAGCATTGGATGATGTGTCCTTTGAATTGAGAAAGGGCGAGTCGCTCGGCGTAGCGGGTGAGAGTGGTTGTGGAAAGAGTACTATGGCGTATTCCCTTATTAACCAAGTTCAGCCTCCAGGAAGGATAGTCAAAGGAAGTGTTCATGTGGATGGGATAGATGTCACTTCTTTATCGGAGGAAGAAACTCGAGAGAAGGTTAGGTGGAAGAAGATTTCATATGTATTTCAGGGGGCTATGGATATATTTACACCCGTTTACACAGTAGGTCATCAAATGGCCGAGCCATTGAAATATCATAGGGGAATCGAAAACGATGAAGCTAGACAGATCTGTGAGGAATATCTTGAGGAGGTCAATCTAGATGGGTCTATATTCGATAGATACCCCCATGAATTGAGCGGCGGTCAGAAACAGAGAGTAATAATAGCCACTTCTTTGATTTTGAGTCCAAGCGTTCTCATAGCGGATGAACCGACTACCTCTCTGGACGTTGTGGTGGAAGCTCAAATAATGAATTTGCTTAAGCGACTCAAGAAGGAATCCGGTATTTCGATGATATTTATTACGCACGATTTGAGCATACTATCAGAGGTTTCCGAT
>JBKHIS010000001.1:0-44356 GCA_046538535.1 Hadesarchaea archaeon
ACTAGGGGTGCCGGTTCAGTGTGGAGAAGCTCTTTCAGAGGGGGCCTTAATTGATCTCAATATTGAGCCGGATCCTAGGTGGGCAATTAACAAGATAGACAGCACCAAACTGATAGCTCCTTCCGGTAAGGTTGTGGAGATCTCTCAGAAGTCGGCTGTTAAGGTTGGATATATATTGGATAGGAAGGTTTTCGATGAAGACCTCGCGGTGAGAGCGGTTAGAGCGGGATCCGATATAAGGGTTGATACGTTTGTTAAGGGCTTGCTTCTGGAGGAGGGTGTAAAGGGTGTAAAGTTTGATTCCAATGGAAAAACCGTGAGAATAGAATCAGATATAGTGATAGCTGCTGACGGTGTAATGTCAAAGGTTGCTCGATGGGCCGGACTGGATACGAGTTTGGGGCCGATGGATATTGAGTCTGGGACTCAGTTTAAGATGGTTGGTATAGATATAGAGGATCAACATTCCATGGACTTTTATTTTGGAAGCGAAATCGCTCCTGGGGGATATATATGGATATTTCCAAAGGCCGAGGATGTGGCTAATGTAGGAGTTGGAGTTCTACCTGGGCTAGCTGAAAAATCTTCCATCGAGTATTTGAAGGACTTCATATCTTCTAGACCGGAGTTAAGCAAAGGTAAGGTAGTTGAGGTTAATGTGGGTGGAGTGCCCGTTTCTGGCCCAATTGAGGAAACTGTAGCTAATGGTTTAATGGTAGTTGGGGATGCAGCTAGGATGGTAAATCCGATGACCGGTGGCGGTATAAACTTTGCCATGAGATCTGGGAATATAGCGGGTAAGGTTGCGGCTAAATGTGTCGAGGAAGAAGATTTTTCTAAAGATAGGTTAATGGAATACGAACAGGGGTGGAAGGAAGAGATAGGGGGAAAGTTAGAGAAATATACTAAGGGAAAGGATGTACTTCTTGATCTTTCTGACGATGATCTAGATGATGTTGCGGATACTTTTCAAGATGTGGATTTTGAGGAGATAAGTCTTACTAAGATGCTTAAAACTTTGGCTACAACTAATCCGCGGCTAACTTGGAAGCTTAAGGATTTTATTTAGTCGCTTAAAGCTGGTTTCAGGGCTTTAATCTTTTTCTATCTCTTGGGAAAAGTACGCATTCTCTAATGTTGTCCGCTCCAGTAATGACCATTACTAGTCTTTCTATTCCCAAACCCCATCCTGCGTGGGGTGGCATGCCCCAATCGAAGTTTTTCAGATGATAGTCAAATTGCTTTGGGCTTAGACCGTCCTTTTTGAGCCTTTCTTCTAGTAAATCCTTCTGATGAATTCTAGTTCCACCTGAAGCCAATTCTATTTCATTATATAGGAGATCGAAGGCCTCACATATTCTTTCATCTTCCTTGTCGGGCATTATGTAGAAGGGTTTTTCCTCTGTTGGCCAGTCTACCACAAAATAGGGTTTTCCCATTATCCCCCCAAGCACTCTCTGCTCAGGGATTGAAAAGTCGTCACCCCAACTTATATTCTCCCCATTTGTTTGCAATTTGTTGATGGCTTCTTGGTAGGTTATTCTTGGCAGAGGTTTTTCGGGCACTTCGATTTCCATCTCAAGAGTTTCAAGTTCTTTTTCTGCTTCATTTTTGATTCCTTGAAGTATATTAATGATTAACTCCTCTAGGATTTCCATTACGTCTTCCTTTGTGGCATATGCCATTTCTAGGTCCCCAGAGAGTACTTCGTTTAAGTGATATCTGGTATCGTGCTCCTCCGCTCGGAATACCGGTCCGACTTCGAACACTTTTTCGAAGCTACTAACTAGAACTTCCTTGTATAGCTGGGGGCTTTGGCTAAGGAACGCTTCTCGATCGAAGTATTGGATGGGGAAGAGGGCTGTTCCCGATTCAGTTGCGCTGCCAACCATTTTTGGTGTGTTAACTTCGTGGAACCCCCTACTGAGCAGATTTTCTCTAAATATCTGTAATACATGATTCTTAATGCTTAGAATTGCGTTGGGTTTAGGTCTACGTAAGTCCAGAGGTCTTGCGTCAAGTCTGGTGTCGAGATCGGCATCCACTCGTCCTGTAGGGTCAAGGGGTAAAGGGGTTTTTGCTTTTCCGAATTCTTTAATTTCTTCAGGTATTAGTTCCACTCCGCCTGGTGCTTTATCGGATTTTTTAATCTTTCCTTTAACTCCAATTGCTGATTCCTTGTTAAGTGAGTCAAATTCATCGAAAACGTTCTTATCTACCTTTGATTTAGGGGCCGTGATTTGAACTTTTCCAGTCGAATCCCTTAGGTTGAAGAATTTGATACCACCTAAATCCCTAATGTCTTCCACCCATCCCATTAAAACGGCTTCTTTACCTTCTTCTTTGGGAATAATCTCGGAGCAGTAATGGGATTTTCTCCATTTTCCTAACCGATTAGATTCAATCATTTTTATCATTCCGATGACGCTTTTAACTTCTATTTTGTTTTTTTATGTCTTTCCTGTTGTCGAATTGTCTACACAAGTCACCAGATGTTGGCTTGAGGTCCCTATTTTTTGTAGAGCCGTCGTTTTGTTGTCCTATAGACAACGAATTGTTTACCAATGGACAACTTTATTTTTTCCTTTTTTCCAATTCTACTAGCCTTTTTTCGAGCCTTGATCTTATTTTTTCTATATTTCCTTTTTCGTGTGCAAGCTTCAAATAGTCTCTTAGGTCCTCCATTAGTAGTTGTGTAGCTTCGGGATCTAAAATACCCCCATAAACGGCAAGCTCTAATGTAAAGAATGATTCTATAATCTTGTTATATCCCTTTTTCCACCTTTTCCAAGCTCCAGATCGGTTAATTCCTAGTTCTGGGGAAATATCACTGAAACTTATGTCTTCTCTCCTAAAATACAGCATTAATGCCTTTAATTCTCCTTTTTTCAGGTTTGATCTTTCCAATAGTGCTTGAGATAAGGGGTTGTTTTCTATCCATTCGTCGATTTCTTTGGCTATATCCTTTATTTCTTCCTTCATATTGTGTTTCCTATTTTGGGAAACAGTTGAAAAGTCTTTTGGTTTGTAGTAGTCCTTTTTATTGATATAATTCGTAGACTGTTGGGTAACCGTCCACAAAAATTTGTAGTCTTCGGGTAAACAAGATGCGATACCGGTAGTTTTATGTAGTCTTTAGGGCAACGATTTATGTAGAATGTTGGTCATCGGGTAAAAAATGAGACTAAATATAGTTAAGTATATACCACCAGAGGTTCGACTAAAGATTACTCAAGATTTTATTGAGGAGAAGGGTATACGCCCACTTGCTAGGGAGATAGACGTGAATCCTAAGTCTGTTTATAAGTATAAGGAAGGTGATTCCTGTCCAGGTCATGAAGTTATGGAAAAAATTTTGGCTTTAGTCAGAAAAGAAAATGAGGAACTTTATGAACGTAACATGGAATTGTTAGAAAATGGTTTTTCTAATGCTTTAGACAAAGCTTTGGGAGGGGGGTATAGTAATTCTGTTGAGATAGGTGTTGAAAGTGTTGGCCAGAAGGCTACGAGTGGGGCCTCTGTTGGTTCTGAGGAAACGGATTCGGAGGGAGATAAGACTGTAGACTTTGAGGAAACGAGTGAAGGAATTCCCTCGGAAAAGATCTGCAGTGAAATTGGTGTAACTAATCCGTTTAATAAGTCAAAGATAAAAAAGATCCTGGACTCCCTTGTAAATTCTCCAGGGTTGAGTATGGAGGAATTGGTTGAGGAGACGTCACTGTCGGAGTCTGCAATTGAAAAATATTTGGAGATGTTGGAAAATAATAACTTTGTTGAAATGGATGATTCAGGATATAAGTTGCTGGTTGGAGTAGGAGGGGTTGGAGCGTGACTTCGTTGTTGGAGAAGAAGTTTACTCTGGATAAGTTTGATAGAAGAAAGGGTGCTTTTTTTGATCAATTTGGATGGGAGTTTATGCCCTTTGCACAGAAGGATCCTTTGCCTGATTCCGAGCTATTAGTTCCACATCAGAAGGAAGAAATACAAGGATTAATAGACATGATTAAGGAGGGAGATTTGGTATCTTTTATAGTTTCAGATATTGGGATGGGAAAGACTACTCTTTGTAGATTTCTTGAGGATGAACTTCCCAAGGAAAGTGATCAGGATATAGTTACTGTTTTTTTGCATGGGCCTTCGATTGATGATAAAGAGCAGATGATAAGGGTTATTCTTGAGGATTTGGAGCTAAAGGCAGAGAGAGGAAATATTGCTATGGAGTTTGATCAACTTAGGAAATGGCATGAGAATTATCCAGAGTTCCTGCTCTCTATCATTATCGATGAGTTCCCCGATATCGATAAGGATTCTTTGGAGATGGTTAGATCGCTAGTGGACTTAAAGGGTGTGGTACTGATAGTAAACGGACAGAAAAACAACCTTCTCGACTTTACTGAGAAACAAGCACCGGCACTGTACCAGAGGAAAAGGCATGTTTTGGAGTTGGAGCCTATGGAACGTGACGAGGTTAGGGAGCTGCTTATATATCGCATGGCGTGGGCACGAGGAGGAAATTATGATAATAGGTCTATTGAGCCATTTACTGAAGATGCGGTAGATGCTATTTACAAGAAATCAGATGGTGTTCCCAGAAAGGTCCTGAAGCTGGCTGGAGACGCTATCTATAATGCAATTGAGAAGGACAAAACTATAGTGGATGAGTCGCTTGTTTATTCTCAGGAGAGGGAAACATCTGTGGAAGGTTCTTCACGAGGCTTTTGGTCCTCTCTAAAATTTTGGGAATAGTTCTTAGGAAAGATAACATATTTTAGTGAGGAAATACCTATTCTATCAAAATGACCTACGAATTTGATTTTGATCTGACTCGAATATCTCGATCCTTTTTTAGAGAGCTCGCAAATTTTTCTGAGGAGAAGGGGATCCATAAGGGCGTCGGCGATGTAGTACAAGAGGCAGTTGATCGATTTGAACTGCAGGAAAGGACTGGTGTACCCGTTTCGGATACGGTAAAGGTTATGAATGACATGATAGACATTCACGCGCGTAATCTCTCTAACGAAAAGGAGTTTGAGGAGGCAAATAAGAAGGCAATGTTCCTACCGCATTGTGCTAGGAAATACATGGACAAGAGGTGTCAAGCGGATTTTGATCCCGAACTCTCTTCCTATAATTGCAATCATTGCTCCGAGGACTGCTTGATTAACAAGGCAACAAAACTTGGCGAGGAGAACGGATACGATGTTTTCACTCTTCCTGGAGGGTCCTGTATACTTAAGATAATGAAGAAAAAGGAGTACGAGGCCGTATTGGGCGTGGCCTGTTCGGATGAAATAAATTTAGGGGAAGATTACCTTGATAAGTATGGAGTTATCTATCAGGGAGTACCGCTGCTGAAAAATGGGTGCTCTAATACAGAATTCAATATGGATACACTCAGAAAAATTATTTGAGCTTAACATATCCGAGGTGTAGGAGCGCCAACGGGTGATCTAAGTATTCTTTTACCACCTATTTTGGTCTTTAAGATCACTTTTCCTTGATTTTCTTTTGTAACTTCTCCTATTATCTTCGCTTTTTTCCCAAATTTGGTATTTTGTATTGCTGTCAAGATTTCTTGGGCCTTTTCTCTCTTAACCCCCATTATGGCCTTTCCTTCATTTGTAAGTTGAAGAGGATCTATCCCCAGCATTTCGGTCATGTTTCGGACTGACTCGGATATGGGTATTTTTTCTTCGTTGATTAGAATTCCCACTTTTGATTTTGAGGCCATTTCGTTAAGAGTGGCAGCTAGCCCCCCGCGAGTGGGGTCCTTCATTGCGGTTATCCCGCCTAGTTTAATTCCTGCTTTAATAGTGTCCCAGATTGGATTTACGTCTGATTTAATTTTTCTCCCCATCTCTATATTTTCTCTGTGAGCTATTATTGAGGCTTCGTGTTCTCCAATGCTTCCAGTTACAATTATTCTGTCTCCTTCCCTCAATCCATCATCGGTTATTACGGAATTGCTTATGCCTAGTCCTGTTGTTGTTATAATCATCCCGTCCAAAGAGTCCCTCTCCATAACTTTTGTATCACCGGTCACAATGGGAGCTCCTACTTTTTTTGCTGTTTTGTCCATTGAATTGGTTATTTTTTCCAGATTCTTAATGGGAAATCCTTCTCTTAGCACTATGGCGCTTGCCAGCGCTATTGGTTTTCCTCCCATTACGGCGACATCGTTAATTGTTCCCGACACTGCTAATTTTCCTATGTCTCCACCCGGGAAAAAAAGGGGCTTTATTGTATGGGAGTCAGTGGTTAATACTAAGCTATTGTTCTCGATTTCTATAACAGCGCCATCGTCTAATTTTTTCAGGCCTATAGGTATGCTTTCTTTTTCTAGAGTCTTATCTAAAATAGTTTTTTCAAGAAGTTTTAGCATCGCTTCTCCTCCGGCTCCGTGTTTTAATGATATTTTCTCATCTTTCATTATTCGAGATCACCGATTTTTCATTGCTCTTGCTAATTTCTGTCTTCGCTATTTCGTTCCAAGAATTGATCATTTCTTCAGCTTCTTCCGGTGTGAGGAGTTGTATTGCATACCCTACGTGGACCAGGACATAGTCGCCCTTTGAGGGCTTTTCGACGAGGTCGAGTTGTACCTCTCTTTTTGCTCCTCCGAAGTCTACACTCGCAGTATTTTCATTTATTTCAACTATTTCTCCTGGTACCGCAAGACACATGTCGATTCCCACTATATGTATTGTTGGTGATAACTTTAATCAGATGTTCTTTTATTTTGGATATATGAACGAGTATCCTAGATTCGATCTCCATGTACATACAGTTTATTCCGATGGATTTGCCGAGCCCGAAAAAGTAGTTGAATCCGTCTTGGGGACTAATTTAAAATTGTTAGGTATAGCGGATCACGGTCCTGGTCTTGGGGTTGGAATCACGAACAGCAACTTTGAGCGTTATATTAAGGATATTAGGATTCTTAAGAAGGATTCAGACCTTCCCATTTTACTTGGTATAGAGGCGAACATCTTGGATAGTGAAGGAAGGTTGGATATACCATCTTACCTTGTAAATGAACTCGATTACATAATGGCTGGAATTCATCTAGCTGAGTATTCCTCCATGGATTTGGATAGGTTTGCTCGGGGTTATCTGGAGAGGCTGATTAAATCAATAGAGGATAATGAAATAGATATAATTTCTCATCCCTTTTGGTACAGAGGAGACGTTTCTAGGCATCTCTCTGTAGAAGAAATAGATTCCTTTATCGAGGTGGCTCTTCGGAATAATGTGGCAGTCGAGCTTAATCAAAAGTATCGGGCTCCTGACGGTCTTTTGCTGTCGAGGTTGTTGAATTCTGATTTGAAGATTAGTCTTGGTTCGGATGCTCATTCCCTCGAAGAGGTGGGTATGGTTGAATGGGGAATAGGAAGACTCAAGGAGAGCGGAACGGAAAAAAGCAGATTGGTATTTTCGGATTTAATGGGTGATTTGGATTACGGAACTGGGAGTTTCTAATTTTACCGGGCGAGTGGTTATCTTGGGCATAGGAAATGAAATGAGAGGGGATGATGCTGCGGGAATAGAGGTTGTTAAAAGGGTTAAAGGGAACGTTAATTCGTCTAGGGTTTTGACAATTAATGCAGGCCCGGTTCCTGAAAATTTCCTGTCAAAGGTTGTAGAATTTGACCCGGATCGAATTTTAATGGTTGACAGTGTAGATGCGGATAAAGACCCTGGAGATTTAATCCTGGTTGAAGCATCTGATATATCAAATCCTTCGTTATCGACCCATAGCCTTTCGTTGGAGAGAGTCGTTGATTTTTTGGAAGATTCAACTGAAGCGGAAATCTCTTTTTTGGGGATACAACCTAAATGGTCGGAATTTGGATTAGGACTTTCGAAGGAAGTGGAAGAATCGGTGAGGGATCTTTCGGATTATCTGATAGAGCTATTGTGAAATCTATCCGACTTACTTTGTTATAAAATCCTCTTTATTGAAGCTTGCGAGCTCGAAGTTTTTGGACATTTCAATGGCATTTGTGGGGCAGTTCTCGGCGCATTCGCCACAGTAGATACATCTTCCCAAGTCAATAATGGGTTTTTCCTCGTCATCGTATTCAATGGCCCATGCTGGACATACTCTGGCGCAGATTCCGCAACTAACGCACTTATCTCTGTCTACGATCGGCTGCCCTCTAAAGCCCTCGGGGGGTTCTCTAGTTTCCTTGGGGTACTTTAGAGTTGCTGGCTTACTAAAAAGATTTTTCAGAACTTCAGGTATGAGTCTGGGAATTTAAATCACCACCCATACTAAATTCAGAATTGCTAAAGTTGCTACAGGGATCCAGTAAAACTTTAGAGTTTGATGTATTTTCAGTCGAGCTGTTATGCACCTTATGAGCGTGACAAGTATTAGAATTGCAATAGTCTTGATGAAGAATGATACGATTCCGGGAATTGAAAATCCTTGAACTGTTATCGACTGAGGGCCGCCCAGGAAAAGAGCCGATAAAAGTGCGGATAAGGCCAGTATCTCTACATTGAAGGTTGTTTTGAATACGGCGAGCTTAGGTCCGGCGTATTCGGTCAAAGGCCCGGACACTATTTCGGTTTCTGCTTCTGGTATATCGAATGGGGTTTTCAATAGTTTGCCGGGAGCCACGAGTAGCATCGCTACACATGCCAACGGCAATTTGTATATTAGCCAGCTGTTCTCCACTTGGTATTCAACGATACTAGTTATGCTGAGTGGGTTGCTCCATCCTACATTTATGAGGTGCCCGGATACTGTTAAGGCGGCGATAATGAATGCAAATTCATAGCTGAAAAGTTGGACGGCATATCTTGCGGATCCTATGGCTCCGAAAGGGCTTGAAGAGGAGTAACCTCCTATCATTAGTGAAATAGCGGGAATGTTGAGGAGATAGATTACTACAATTAGATCGGCGGACGAACCTAAGGCAGCCTCTATAGAGTGAACGGGAATGAATAACATGACGGTTATTATGGCTCCGAATGCCAACAGCGGTGCGCTGGAGAAGAATAACTTCTGAGCTTTTGCGGGGATTATATCCTCCTTTGAAAGTAGTTTTCCTATGTCGAGAAATGGCTGCCAAAGGGGGGGACCAATTCTGTTCTGCATATGGGCCGCTATTTTCCTGTCTATACCTTCGTAGAGTAGTCCGAAAACTACGGAGAATATCAGTCCGGGAAATACAAGATATGAAATTAAAAAGCTTATTATCTCCATTATATCTTCTCCCTCAGCTCCCTTAAAGTTATTTTTCTAGTCCTTTCCGAGTCCCTGTCGACTATCGTAACTCTGTCGGCGCAGGCGAAGCATTGATCTATGCTTTCTATTACAATAGGTACCTCGGCCATTGTTTCTCCTTTTAACATCTCGAGTATTGGGGGTATATTGGCTATTGTGGGAGTTCTTACTTTGACTCTTGAGGGGACTTTTCCTCCATCCGATTTAATGTGATATATGAGCTCACCTCTTGGAGCTTCTATTCTTCCAGTTCCTTCACCTTCGGGAAGACCCTCCCCAACCCCTATGGGTAATCCTTTGGCCTCTTCGGATTTTATGGGTCCCGAGGGCATTTTCTCGAGAGCCTGCCTAATTATGCTAATTGACTCTAGAAGTTCCTCTAGTCGGACCATTGCTTTTGCTAGGATGTCACCTTCCTCCTTGGTAATAACCTCGAAGGAAAGGTCCTTGTACTTTCCATAAGGATCGTCTTTCCTTATGTCAAGGTTTATTCCTGATCCTCTAGCAACGGGGCCCACGGCACATAGTTCCAATGCATTTTTCTTTGTGAGAATTCCTTTGTCTCTACATCGGGCCTTTACCGTGGAGTCGGAGGAAAAGGCATCTACATAATACCTGGAACTTTCCTCGAGCTCTTCAAGCTTTTTTCTTATTTCCTTGGCTAGCCCGGGTTTTATGTCTCTTCTTACCCCCCCTACCTTGTTTATTGCGTAATTCACTCTGTTTCCTGAGATAGATTCTAGGAGGTCCATTACTGCTTCTCGATCCCTCATGAGAGTCATGAAGAGCGTTTGAAATCCGATTTCCTCCGCAGCGACTCCTGCCCATAAGAGGTGAGAATGAATTCTCTCCAGCTCAGCCGTAATGATCCTTATATATTGCGCGCGTTCAGGAACTTCGATGTTTGCTAGTCTTTCCGCGGCTTGTGTGTAACACGTTGTGTGCGCTACGCTGCAAATGCCACAGATTCTTTCTGCAAGATAAACTCCTCTATGATAGCTCCTTTCGGTCAAGGCCTTCTCTATTCCCCTATGCATGTAACCCATTCGTACGTCCGCATCTACTATTTCTTCACCTTCAACCTCAATTTCAAAACGTTCTGGTTCGTGAAGGGCTGGGTGTTGTGGACCTACGGGAACTTTAAACGTCATTTTTATCTCCCTCTTTTTTCATCTGATTTTTTAACCATTTCTTTAGACTTGACCTATTTTTCTCATTTTTTTCTTTCTCTAGGAGTGTTTTGTAGTCTATATCTTCTAGTTCGCGACAGAAGTTCTTGATTTCGGATATATTTTGTTTTACAATCTCGGAATAGTTGTATTTTCCTTTCCTCAACGGATGTTTATGCTCAGGCCAGCTGTCGGCGAGGAAGAGCCTTCTTGGATCCGGATGTCCTTTCACTTCTAATCCTAGCATGTCCATTATTTCGCGTTCGTAAAGAATTGCCCCTGGGAATATATTGGTTATCGACTCTATGCTTTCGTTCTCTTTTTCTACTTCAAAGCTTATGTTTAGCAGAGTTCCATTTCCCGTTTCTAGGTGGTATAGAATCTCAAATTTTTCCCCAATATCGGTTCCCGTAATGGCAGTCAGGTGGTTTAGACCGTTTTTCTTTAACTCGTCAAATAACTCCAGATAACAGTCCTTTCCAACGCTAGCGTATATCCTTCTTTGATCCTCTCTTTTTATTTTTCCCTCGTGCTTCTCTATGAGGGATTTAATTTTTTCATTTTCCATGGTTTCTCACTCCTTGTTGAGGGTTTTATAGATGCCGTCTATGATGGCCTCTGGTTTCGGTGGACATCCAGGAACGAATGAATCTGTAGGGATGATTTCATCAAGGGGACCCTCTACGTTGTAGCACCTGTCGTAAAGGTGACAAGTTGTCGGACAGGACCCTACTCCTATTACAGTCTTGGGGTCTGGCATTTGTTCGTAAAGTTGCTCTAGCCTTTCTTTTGCTTGCCTTGTCACTGGCCCCGTAACGACAAATATATCAGCGTGTCTAGGTGTTCCTTTTTTGAGTATTCCCATTCTCTCTACATCGTATTTAGGGGTTAGTGCTGCAACTAACTCTATCGCACAGCCGTTGCATCCACCCGTGTCGTAGTGAAGTATCCAAGGAGATTTTTTTCGAAAGTATCTACAAATTCCCATGTGCTTACACCAACTTTATCATAATCCATAGAAGTATTACTATAAAACCTGAGATTATCCACAAAAGATATGAGCTTAGATCCCCACTGTGAGCGGATATTAGTTCCTCATAGAGTTTTCCGAAAGTTCTTCTGATTGGTGAATAGAACTGATCAGCACTCTGTATTGTTTCTTTTGCCTTGACTTCTTCTCCGCAACCGTAAGTCATTGTTTTCCGCTTGGTGGGGCTTTGAGGAATTAAACTGTGGTTAATGCGGATCACTATCCAACTAATAAGGGCACCCAATAGAATTCCTCCCGTTGCTACGATTGGTTCCCAAAATCCGGATCCAAATTCCATCATATACCACCCAAGACGATTTCAATATATTCCAGCCTGTTTAATAGAGTTGATTGAGCTGGTTCAATCACATCCATTCCTAGCTGTGGAAAGATCCCCAGTATTATGCAAAGACTGGCAAGTATGATCATGGGAATCAGCATCCCGATAGGAACTTCTTTTGTTTGGATTTCCACGTCTTTGGTCTGACCAAGGAATATTGAGCCTATTGCTTTTAGCAAATAGGCAAGCGTCAATGCGCTAACTATGACGGCTATCACGGTGAGGTATGGATATCCAGATTCAATACCGGACATGTAAATTATCCATTTACTTGCGAATCCATTAAATGGCGGTATTCCTGATAGTGCCAGTGCACCGATAACGAAAGCAATAGTTGTAACCGGCATTTTGTTTCCAATCCCCCCTAGTTCCTCCATTTTTGATGTTCCATATCTATAGACTATTGCTCCGGCACATAGGAAAAGAAGGGATTTGTAGATGGCGTTGTTTAACATATGGAAGAGACCTCCCTGGATTCCTATTTCTGCAGCAGCTTCTGGGGCAGTTGCTCCTAGTCCAATTCCCAAGAGAATGTACCCCATTTGGGAGATTCCTGAGTATGCTAAAAGTCTCTTTATGTCCTTTTGGACCAGAGCAAGCAAGGCACCCACTATCATTGAAACCAGTCCCAGTCCTACAAATATCGTTCCAATGGATAGATTCGCGAAGAGCATGAATACTATTCTGACTAAAGCGTACACTCCTGCCACAGCGGTTCCTCCGGCCATGATGGAGCTTATAGATGATGGCGCGCTCTGATAGGAGTCCGGTAACCAGGCATGCAATGGGACCATTCCAATTTTTATTCCTAATCCGGTTATGAACAAGCCCATTGAAGCAATGGTTACGAAAGATGTTTTTCCTAGCTCTCCTTCAAGAATTATGAGTCTTCTCGCGATGTCGGCTATATTTAGCGTACCAGTGAGTCCGTAGAGAAGAGCTATACCAAGAAGGAGGAATGAAGTTCCTATGGTTCCCATTACTAGATATTTAAAGGAGGCTTCTATCGCCTTCCGGTCACGATAGAATGAGACCAACGCGTATGAACATATGCTCATAATTTCGAAAAATACATAGAAATTGAATATGTCTCCTGTTAGTGATACCCCCATCATTCCGGCAATTAGAAGAAATAGCAATGTATAGTATTTTCCTTGTCCTTCTTTTGGTGACATGAAGAAGAAGGAATAAATAGCGACTAGGTAGCCGATGGCAGAGACAATTAAGGCTGCTAGAACTCCTAGATTATCTATTGTGAGATTAATACCAAGTGGGGGTGTACGGCCTGCTACTTCGTATATAACTGTTCCGTTTTGCCAGACTTGAGCAGAGAAGTTTAAAACCAGTAAAACTTGGATTGAGAGTAAGCCGAGTACAAAGACGCTCCTTATTTCTTTTTTGTTCAATTTTTCAGATATTATACTTATAACAGGGGTTAGGAATCCTCCTAATAGCGGTACTACAATTGCTAAGATTGGTGCGTGGGGAATCATCCTCTCAGCTCCCTTATCTTTCTAGGATCTAGAGTTTCGTATTTTCGATAGGCATATATTGATAATGACAAAGCAAGAGCAATGATGCATATATCTATAACAATTGAGGTAAGAACTAGTACTTGAGGAAGCGGGTCTACTGCTTGTGATGTGAAGGGATTTTTGGTACCTTCTCTGAACAGATTTAGGAGTTCTCCACCGAGTATTGCAGGTATGCCCCCTTCACGGTATCCTATGCTTATCAAAAGTAGGTGTATTCCGTTGGTCATTACTTGAAGGCCGATAACCATCTTAATCAAGTTCCTCTTTATCAGAACGCAATACAGGCCGAGAATGAAAAGCAACATTGCTATGATATAATGTAGTGAAATCATTTCACTCACTCTCCGATATTTCTAACATTGCGTATAGGATTGTTATGAAGCCGGCTGCTACCTTTATTCCCACTCCAAGATTCAGCACTGGAAGATTCCCGCCACTGAATATCTTTCCAAGCTCTCCAAGAGGAAGAATATTTTCTAGGAAAAACAATCCGAAAATCGCTCCAAAGAGTCCGAGGCCGATGAGAATTAAACTTCCTATACTCTCGGATATTTCTGCGTGTATCAACGGTATTTTTTCGGAAGTTCGCTCTCCTCCATAGGCTAGGATTAATAACAACACGGATGCTCCTATTATGACTCCTCCAGGGAATCCACCTCCCGGGGTTAGATGTCCGTGGAGCGTTATGTATATTCCAAGCAGAAACATAAATGGAAACAGTAGTCTAGCAATAGTTTTTACTATCAACGTCATTCCCTTTCTCATTCTTCCTCCTCCTTCATTGCTCTAAATATCAGAGCTACTCCGGTAACTGCTGCAAAGAGCACAGTTGCTTCTCCTAACGTATCATAACCTCTGTAATCCCAGAGTATGTCCGTTATAACATTTGTTCCCCCGACTTCTTCCGGAGTTTCCTCT
This sequence comes from Hadesarchaea archaeon, assembly GCA_046538535.1. Classification (GTDB taxonomy): domain Archaea; phylum Hadarchaeota; class Hadarchaeia; order Hadarchaeales; family JAGGTB01; genus CAYLJV01. Next base: position 14,228 of record JBKHIS010000001.1, read on the forward strand.
AAGAACCTCTGTCCTATGCTTTCATTGTCACTTATCCCCTCTATTGAGCGTGGAGCGGAGTTGCTTATCCCCCGGTTTGGGAATGAGCCGAATTCCTGAAATTCTTCCTGAAGGACGGCGCCTATGAAAACTGCTGCGACTATAATTATGAGACATATCCCGATTGTTTTCCTGATTCCCTCTTTCATGAAATCTCCTCCCTTTTTGTTTTGCTTATTGCTATGACGTAAATGGCGGTAGCAACTCCAGCATTTACAGCAGCCTCCGTAATTGCTATGTCAGGGGCCTGAAGCATGTAAAATATTAAGGCGAGGGTTACGCTTGATCCTGCGAGAATTATGACAGCATATAAAAGATCTTTCATTTCAATGGCTAGGAATGTTAGGATTATAAGGGTAAATAGAAGAGTTGTTTGAATGATGATTTCCCAGGTCATTTGCTTTCCTCCTCCAGCTCGTCTCTGAGAGTTTTTGGGGCTGGTTTTATTCCTGATTTGTGTGCCGATCTTGCTATTGCATGGGATCCTACTGGATTAGTTATGAATATTAGCAATGCAATCAAAACCAGCTTTATTACGTGGGTTTGGGTTCCTTCGATTACGATCGCCCCGATTATTATTAGAATTGTGCCCCCCACTACCCCCACTGTCTGAGAGTGTATTCGGTTGTATGGATCCGGCATTCTGAGAATGCCCACTGCGCCGATTATGCTGAATATTCCCCCTATTATGACAATCAGTTTGCCTATGTACTCTATCATTCTTTCAGGTTCCTCCCCTCTAGGTATTTTGAGACTGCCAAGGTTCCGATAAAGGCTAGAAATGCGTAGACTAAGGCTATGTCCAAGAGCATTGATTCCTCGTAAATTATGCTGAGAAGAATCAGAATAGCGATGGTAAATGAAGTAAAGGTATCTATGGAAATCACTCTATCTGCAAAGGAGGGACCGTATCCAGCCCTAATCAGACAGATTAAGCTTGCTGCTATGAGGATACCAACGCTTCCGATCAGCATCATTTAAAACCCTCCTCTAAGTGTTCACCGTAAGGGCTGATTATTCTCTTTTTTATGTCTTCCTTCTTTTCGTACTGGGTATTTATCCAGTGTACGTAAAGATTGGAACTATCTTCGTCTAAATCGACCGTCAGGGTCCCTGGAGTCATTGTTATGGAGTTCGCGAGGGAAGTTATTCCGATTTCACTTTTTAATTCTGTGGGAATCTTGACGATTGAAGGTTCAATTGGAAGGTCAGGATGGATTATTCTGTAAGCTACATCTAGATGCGATTTAATTTCTGCGTATATGTAGGTGGGGATATAAGCAAAAACTCGGGAAATTCTTTTCGGATTTAGCATTTCGAGCGGCTTTTTACTAAACAGATTGTAGGATATTGCACTTACGAATCCTGCTGAGGCGAGACCAATCAAAAGTTCTTGTGTGGATAGTGAATGAGTAAGAATGATCCAAGCGACGATGAGACAAATGAAAATTACTAGCGATTTTTTGTATTTCATTTTCTAACCTTACTTTACTCTCTAGAAGACAATTACTACGTTAGATTTTATGAATATTATTGAAAAAAAGATTCTCTTCGGGTTTGATTCGGGGAAAAGAGCACGTTTTTAAAAATCTATTCTTCGATTAGAAGATAGGGGGATAGTTTGGAATCCACTGTATCAAATCTTATTCTTCTTTTTTCCGAATCGTACCCGGTTTCGCTAAATTTTATTACTATTCCCTTGTAATTTTCTCTCTGTTGATTTTCGAAATAATTCTCAAGATTTATCTTGTACCAGTCCTCTTTGTGTAGATTTATTTCATCTAAGAGGAGGTTAGAATGGTTTGGCTTATTCTTCCATGTGGTTGTGTTTTCCTTCCAGCTTTCAATAATTGGATAGATTTGGAGTTTGATGTTTTCGTTTCTCAATTTGGAGTATTTGTGTCCCCAGTATTTATGCATGAGAAGGTAAGCTTCTTTGATATTTGGTGGAAAATTCTCATCTTTCCAATCTAAAAGTACGTAGGAATTTCCTTCTCTTTGGGTTCGTAGTTCTAAATAGTCCCGATCGGAGAAATTTTTTCTCTTTTCGTTTTCGTATATGAAGGTGGTCTTATCTGGTTCTAAGACTGAACTTCCCGTGGAATTTATTTTTTTATCGTATCTTTCTAGTTCCACATTCTTTGAGATGGATGTTATTCTTATATCTAGGTTTTCTACGCCTTGATAAAATTTTATTTTTACTTTAATATTTTTTAAAGCCCCGCTTGGAATCCTCCACCCTTTCTTGGGGCCTATATCTACAAAAAATCCTTTTCTTCTTTTATTTAAAGTTCTTATATCTTTAGTTCTAACAGATTTCCATTCTCCGTCTTTCTTAAATAATAAAGAAGCTTTTTCTCTATTTATTCCAACTATCTCCATCCTAATGAATATGTTTTCCCATGCTGGAGCTTCTTCTGGACTTTCATTGATTATCTCTAATCCAAAATTTTCCCATTTTCCTGCTTGGATCTTCTTCTTGGGCCCTCCCAACTCGTTTCCCTTTTCGTATTGTATATGAAGAGAATTACGAATATTATTGGGTTCAACACTTATTCTGTCGTTTATCGTATTGCTTACTGAGAATATCCCAGATCCATATGCTATTCCAGCTATGAGTATTACAACGATTATAATCGATGCTGATAATTTTTTTGAGAGGCTGACGTTTTCTTTCAATTTACTCCTATGAGTTGTTGATATAAGTTTCTTTAAAAGGGGGAAAATTCAATTCTCCACAATTACCGCTCATAGAGGTTGTTACCTTCTAAATCGTTTGTTACTAGGAGAGGTCCGAAACTCTTCACATCAAAGAGCCATATCGCTTCTGGAATCCCAAGCTCTACGAAGTGAACATCATCTATTTTGACTATTGAATCTGCTGCGAGGGCCGCAGCACCCCCTGTAAATGCTAGGTACACACAATTCATATCTGCCAATTTCTGTGATATTTTTTTGCTCATTCCCCCTTTGCCAATCAGTGCTTTTACGCCTGTTTTTCTGACGAATTCTACCTCCATATCGTCCATTCGGCCACTTGTTGTGGGTCCTGCGGCTATAACTTTCCACTCTGAATCGTTTTTTTTAACCAGAGGTCCACAGTGATAAACTATCATCCCCTCCAAATCCAGCGGTAGTTCATCTTTTTTGGTTTCTATGATTTTTTGGTAGGCTTCGTCTCTGGCGGTTATTATCCTTCCAGTGATCCTTACCTGTTCACCTGATTTTAAGCTTCTAACTTCCCTCTGTGAGAGAGGGGGATTTAGAGTTTTTTCTCTTCTGTTGTTTTTCATTTTGGCACCTCAATTTCCAATTTCCCGTTCTTTTCCCTCGCTCTTGATTTCCGGACCGCCCAGCAGTTGAAGTTCAGAGCAACTGGGAGAGTAGCTGTGTGACATCCTGCTTTCTCTATTTTTACATCTAGAACAGTGTTTTTCCCGCCTAGTCCCATGGGTCCTATGTCCAAGTTGTTTGCTGCATTCTTCAGTTCTCTCTCCATTCTGCTTAATTCTCTATTTTTTTTCTCGTTCAAAGGCCTCAGCAAGGCTTTTTTTGCAAGAATATTTGCGGTGTCGGCGGTTCCGCCGATTCCTATTCCAAGAACTGATGGTGGACACACCTGCCCACTTGCATCTTGCACCGTTTTGAGCACCCTTTTTTTTATATCGTCCTTTGAGCTTGAGGGTTTTAGCATGAAGAGTCTACTCCAGTTTTCGCTTCCAGCACCCTTTAAAAGTAAATTTACTTCCATTTCGTTGCTTTTGATTTGTGAAAGGTGTATTAGTGGATGTTTTTCCCCCGTGTTGTTCCCTGAGTTTTCTCTTGTGATAGGATCTACTATGTTTGGTCTAAGTGGAACTTTCCTCGTTGCTTCAGTTAGGGCCATTTCGATGGTTTTTTCGATGTCAAAATCGATTCTACGTTCCTTTGGAATTTCGATGAAGAATATTGGGACGCCAGTGTCCTGACATAAAGGTCTTTCATTTTTTTCGGCGATCTCAATATTTTTTAGAATATTATTTAGTTGATTTTTTGCAATCGAGCTTTTCTCGTTTTTCTTGGCTTTATTTATGGATTTCTTGACATCGGAGGGAATTCTTGTGGCGGAAAGTTTCAACATTTTTTCCAGCGTTTTTCGAAACTCCTTTTCGTCTACCATGTTCTCCGATTTTTTGATAAACCCCTATGGACAAAAATGTTTGGAGGGAAGAGATTGAAGCTTTTGCATATGGAAACTGGAAAAGTGATGGCGGACAAAGTGGAATTGGCGGATTCCTTTTGGTCGAGATTTAGGGGCTTGATGTTTCGAAGGAATTTTGGGGAAGGGGAAGCTCTTGTTTTTGAGATTCCAGAAGGCAGGAAGTTTGGTGTGCATACTTTTTTCGTTTTCTTTCCAATAGATCTGATATATCTTAATCGAGATATGAAGGTCGTGGATTTAAAGTGTGGTCTAACTCCTTGGAGCACTTATAGTCCTAAAGAAGAATCCCGGTTTCTTGTTGAGATTCCTTCGGGTACGGTTCAAAGGTATGGATTGGAGAGAGGGCACAAGTTGAGATTGAAGGAAAATAATTAATTGAATGGAAGATAACTACCTTTGGAGCTGGCTTAGTTGAACATACAGAAGGAGATAGTTTCGGCGGCTATAAATTTGGCGGCTGACATTGGTGCTGATTCAATATTGGCGATCACTGAAACCGGTAGGATTTATGGGCTTTTGGAAGAGGAAAAAGAAGGTTTTGAGGTGATTGCTTTGACTCCTAATAAAGAAACTTTTAAGGAACTTTCAAAGGATTCGGATGCTTTGGTTATCGATTTTTCGGTAAGGGACTCAACTAGAACAGGACAGATAAGACATGCAGTCTGGAGGGGCTTGAGTGCAGGATATCTGTCTCCCGGCGATTTAGTAGTGTGTCTGACCGGTGAAATGGGGTTGTCGGGTGGAACTGATACTGTATCGGCGTACCTTATATCTGAAACCGAGTCTACGCTGGCAGGTGTGATAGAATCGGACCCGGTTATGAATAGTGCGGTTGAGCTTGCTACTGAGCTTGGCTGGGAGGGTAGAGAGGGAGAACCCATTGGAACGGCAATCTTAATTGGAGATGAGGATAAGGTTATGAACCAATCTCACCAGTTGGGGTTGAATCCTTTCAAGGGTTATGACATTGAGGTGACTGATCGGAATAACTGGGATTTGATAAAGAGATATGCCTTCCTAGACGGGGCATTTATTCTTGATGACTCTGGCAGAATCGTTGCGGCCGGAAGATTCTTGGACGCGGAGGTTGAGGTTGACATACCGACGGGTTTGGGCACCCGTCATATTTCCGCCGCTGCAATGACTGCTGCTACTCACTCGAAGGCCGTTACGGTCTCAGGTACCGATGGAAATGTTAGAATATTTTCGAATGGTAAGATGCTCGGTAGACTCGACCCTAGGACTAAGATGCTAAAGGAGACAAGCATATAGAAGTTTTTCCTCAGATACCGAAAAGTGAGGAACATGCCGTTTTATCTTTATTTGTTAAGGCTTTCCGATGGATCTTTGTATTGTGGCATTACTAACGATGTGGAAAGGCGCTTAAAGGAACATAAGAACGGGTACGGAAGTAAATATGTGAAGGGCCGACTTCCCCTTGATCTGGTTTATCTAGAAGAACATGACACTAGGAGAGAAGCTATGCGGAGAGAGGAGGAGGTCAAAAGCTTCAGTAAGGATAGAAAGGAAGAGCTTGTGGAGGATTGGGATGAAAGCGAGTCGGAGTTCAGTTTTTGATTTCTCTTAGGGTTTCTTCTAAGTCCTTCTTTATTCTGAATTTCCTCCTGAAGAAGCTAAGTACGTTTTTGATGTCCCTTTCGATAAGTTCATCGGCTTCTGGATGAGTCAATGGCTCCCATTGAGGCCAGTCTATAATAAGAATTTCTCCGTTTGGCTTTATTATAATATTGTGTTCGCTAAGGTCTCCGTGAATGACGCCGCATCTTAAGGAGTTCTCCGCGTTGCGAAGTATTTCAGATAGAACTAGCTCCGGATAATCTATGTTTTTGATTTCTGACAGCTCCTCTCCTTCGATTAATCCAGTAACCAGGACGTGTCGATCGAACGCTACTGGTTTGGGAACTTCCACTTTGGGGTACACTTTTTTTAGTCCCTTAAATTCTCGTCGCGCTGCTTTCTTTGATGCGTCTATCCAACCATGTTTGGGGTGGTAAGATCTTTTCTCAGTTAGGCTTGAAAAGGTTAAACCTAAGCGATTGAATTTAACTGCCACTTTTTTGTCTTCAGGAGTCAACGCGTCGTAAGTGTCAGCTTCCTTTCCGATTCCGACAGGTTTACCGAAGGCCTTCAAAACTTTTCTTTCCGATAAGCTCCAAAGTGCGAGCAGGTCATATCCTGATGGGAGAATTCTGTAGCCTTCGTATCTCTTAACGTCCTTCTCCAGTAATTCGTACTTATTCAGTCTCCCCAGATGATATTCTATATCCTGTTCGTGCATTCTGCTTATCTTCGGAAGTCTGTCTTCAGGAATTAGTTCGAATCTACTTGAGGCTCTTTCTAAATCTTTCAGAAATCTTATGTCGCTTTCCTCTATTTCGGGATAAACTTCTATTGCTTTTAATGACATGGAATAAAGCGAAATCTTTTTTCAGTTTTTGATAAGCATTTCTTAACTTAGATATTTATTTTTTAGATTTGAAGATTGTTTTTAAATGGATCCGTTTATTTTTACCCTTCTCCGACTTCTTCGGGAAATAATATGTTGGTAGGGCCTTTTTCATGAGAAATTACTTTAGATACCTCCATTATCGTCTTAAATCCGGACCTACGTAACGATATATTTGGCTAGGTTTTCCACGCCCGCTCTTTGGTAGTCTTTTTTCACTTGTTTCCTCCACCATGCCTTCGTCTTGGAGTTTGTTTACCAATCTCCAGACGGATTGTCGGGAAGCAGATGTGTGCTTAAGCAGTTCAGGAATTGTGAACTCGTTTTTGATCATCATCTGTCGTGTTATATTTAGGTCTCTAACGGTTAGATCTTCAAGTCCTTTGTGAATAAGTAGTGATATAGGATCGTTTCTGGGTTGAGTCCCGCCTTCCCACATTAAAAGGGATACGATTCCCATTGATATTCCGATCCCGAGAGATATGAAGGGTATGTTTTTATTAAAAGTATCCTCTTGGTTGGATTCTTCTCCTAAATTTCGGCTTTCCTCTTCCGTTAATTTATCTGTAAATTCTTCTTCCAAACCTGCTGATGCAGGTTTTCCGCTATGGTCATATAGGTTGTCAATAGCAAGGTATGAAATTCCGAATGCTATCAGCACTACAAACACGGATATTAATATTCCTTTCTTTCTTTTCGTTATTTCACAAATCATCAATATATAACTGATTTTCTGATCTTAAGTATTTTGTTTCGTTTCTTTTACAAAGTATATATTTAATTAACAATTCTGAAACAAACAGAAGAAGCCAAAAAAGGAGGTGAAGCATGATGGAAGAAGGAATTTCAACCGCTTTGGTAGTTATAGTGTTGTCGGTATGCATAGTTTCCGCTGGCGCTTTGATGTTTTTTGCTGCGGGAAATGATGGTAATCCGGAGAACCTGGAGAAAAGGTTTCAGGATTTTAAAAAAGAGTATGAGGAATTTAGGGATTACTTTTCCGAACATGGAGAGAATTTAAGTGATCGAGTTGAGAATCTGCGTTCGGTATGGGAAAGAGTGGAGAACTTGGAAAGCAGATTAAATGAATTAAGAAATTTACTTGAGAACATTGATAAAGTTGAGAATGATGACAACGATAACACACCGGAAAGAGCGATTTATGAATTTTCCTTTGAGAATGATATGGAAGAATGGACTTCTATGGGGGCTGACCTGGATAATCCCCCTATCGAGTGGGGGATTGAACGTTCTCAAGAATACTCAGTCGATGGACAGTATTCTTTGAAGTATGAACTTGCTAATATGAACGACGCGGGTAAGATATGGATTGAGAGATCGTTTGATGTCGAGCCAGAAAAAACGTATCGAGTGGATGTTTCATATGATCTGGCAAGCAGCGATTACGGTGTGAATCTTTGGACCATAATCACTGGAGCCTATCCGGATATACCGCTTAAGGAAAATGATTCAACTCAGAAACTAATCTTCCAGGGTGATACCGGCACTGGATCGGAAAGCGTGGAAAACCATGAATGGTTGGATAAGAGTTACGATTTTCTGGTTGATTCCGGAGAGAACGGTAAGATCCATGTTAACATAGGGATATGGGGAACATGGGAAGCAACTAGAACTTATTATTTGGATAATTTAAGAATAGAATTTGAGCCCCTTTCCGATGAGTCCGTTGACGAACGTTTCGAGGAAAAGGTATTTGACAGTTTTTCTACTCCTGTGGTCGAGAATGGTTTAGTTCCAGACGTGGAAAACATGGATAGAAGGAATTTCGTAGACCTTTACACCTCTGAAAATTGTTTTACCCAATTTAACTTTTCTGAAGTATCGGAGGAAGTGGAGAACTTTGTAAGATCTACGGATTTTGAGGAAAGTTATCTTCTGGTATTTCAGGAATTTCCGGCATCGACAGTCCCTGACTATAAGGTTACAGGATTCTCGAGAACAGAGGATACTGTAAATTTATTTATCGATGATGACAGTCCTGCAGGAACAGATGATATAACGTTGGAAACACTATTAGTGAGGATGAAATTTGGAGACGGGGATCCGTTTAAGAATGTAAAGGTAGTCCTAGGAGACGGCAGAATATTCGGAGCAAGTAGGGCCCGTAGTTTGCCGTAATTATGATTAAATAGGAGGACTTCTTTATTTTTATTTTTTATTTTTTCTTCTAGAGTTCTTCCCAGACTTTTTTCACTTTCTCTCCCGTTTTTTCAATGACGGGTTTCATCTCTTCTCCCCCTGCAATTTCTAGCTCGGAAGCAATTTTCATTATTGAGATGTGGGCTACGAATACTTCTCCTTTGTCTTCATATACCACGAAGGAGCATGGCATTAGGGTTCCTATATCCATAGAAATGTCGAGAGAAATTTTGGCGATTTCGGGACCACAAGCGAGTATGGTGGTGTACTTAACGGGATATTCTGGCAAATCAAGCTTTTTTCTTATGACTCCGTCTATCGATTTCACCATTAATATTGAAAATTCTTTTTCTATCTTTTTCTTTACAGTTTCTAAGGCTTCTTCAAAGGTACAATCCAGCCTTTTTTTAAGAATATCGACCATATAATCATGTTAAACGTGGAAAAGATTTACTTTTAATACTTTCTGAAATCTAAGAGGGTAGAAACATGGAATACAGGAGATTTGCAGAAGCTTGTCAGAATCTCGAAGAGACATCTTCCTATCTTCAGAAAAATTCTATCATTTCGGGATTGTTGAGCAAAACCCCCTCTCAAGATTTAGAGATGGTTGTAACTATGATTCTAGGGCGTATCTTTCCAGCTCATGTCTCTCGGGAAACGGGCATCGGACTTCAACAATTAAAAAAAGCGGTAGGTAGGTCTACAGGATATTCCCAGAGTAAAATTGAGGAGTTGATGGAAGAATTGGGAGATTTGGGTAAGGTCGCAGAGAAGCTGATAATGAACAAGAAACAGATGACATTCGCTGATGAGGACCTGACGGTTGAAAAGGTTTACGAAAGTCTTAGATCTTTGCCTGAAATTACGGGTGATGGATCTGTGGACAGGAAAATTTCCACTATTTCAGAACTCCTTACCTCTGCATCGCCGTTGGAGGGGAAGTTTATTGTAAGAACTATTTTGGGTGATCTTAGAATTGGGGTGGCAGAGGGTAGATTAAGGGACTCGATAGCAGAAGCATTTGATGTTTCCCCCGAGTCGGTGGAGCATGCCTATATGCTTACCACCGATTATGGCAAGGTAGCTAAAGCGGCGGCGGAGGGTGGTGAGAAGGGTCTCTCCGAGTTGGATCTTTCAGTTGGACATCCTGTAAATCCGATGCTTGCTCAGAGGGCGGAGAATATTGAGGAGATAATGAGGAGGATGGAAGGTCGTGCTGCTTTTGAGATAAAGCTTGATGGAATCCGTATTCAGCCACATAAAAAAGGAGACCAAGTTTTTTTATTTACACGTAGGATGGAAAATTACACTGATATGTTTCCGGAATTGAAGTCTGAAATTCTAAGCTCGATAGTTCCGGATGAAGCAATTGTTGATGGTGAACTGGTTGCTATAGATAAAAAGACGGGCGAGCCTATGCCATTTCAAGAGGTTTTGAGGAGGCGGAGAAAATATGACATTGAGAAAACCGCGGAAGAGATACCTGTACAAGTTTACCTGTTTGATGTTCTTCTCTCGGGCCAGCTAACGATGATTGGTGAGCCCTATGGTGAAAGAAGGAACGAATTGAGGAAAATAGTGGACTCTAGTGATAAGGTGAGAGTGGTTGAAAGTAAGATATTGGATAGCGTTGAGGACGTCATTGAGTTCAGGGATCTCGCAGTTTCAGAAGGCCATGAAGGTCTGTTAGCAAAGGACTTAGAATCCATGTACAGGGCCGGTAAGAGGGAGTTTTCCTGGTTAAAACTGAAGGCCGAGGTCGAAACTCTTGATCTTGTAGTGGTAGGTGCCTTTGCAGGAAAAGGGGATAGGGCAGGAAAGTTTGGCAGCTATCTACTAGCTGCTTGGGATGAAGATTCCGATAAGTTGAAGACTGTGACGAAAGTGGGAAGTGGTTTCTCTGACGAAGAACTGGACCTGTTGACGGAGAGATTTGAGAATATGCGGGTCGGTGGCAGGCCCAGCAACGTTAAGTCCGAGATAGAGCCGGATTACTGGTTTTCACCCAAGGAAGTATTTGAAATAAACTACGAAGAGATACAGAGATCTCCTTCTGAGGCTCATACATCTGGATTTGGTCTTCGTTTTCCTCGATATATGGGGATTAGAGAGGATTTAGACGCTTCCTCAGCTGATACGGTTTCAGATGTTAAGAGGCTTTTTGAGAGACAGGAAAAGCGGAGTTAGGGATTATTCTACTGATATTGACTTTAATCTGTTCCTGATTGATCTTTTTCTTTCATATGGATCCCTAACTTTAAATACTTTAACCACATTTTAGTGATTAAAAGATAGGAGGTAAAGTATGGAAATTAATTTTCTGAAGAAAAAGCTAAGAGGCCTGCACGAAGGAAGTATTTCTGAAGAAGAAGCGTTGGAGGCTGTTGCGAATTCTACTCCCAAGGAAATTTCCAAGGCTGAGCAGGAGTTGCTTGAAGAGGGTATGAGAGAGCCTGAATTGAAGGAGTTTTGTAAGATACATCTGAAGGCCATAGAAGAGAAGGTCAAGGATCTGAAGGAAGGTCTTCCTGAGAATCATACTCTTCGAATTCTTATTGAAGAACACGAAAAAATAACTCAGTTTTTGGACGAACTAGAGAGACTATCCGAATTATTAGAGGATGAAGGTTTTAGTCCTCAGAGAAAGAGGAAGTTAAGGGCGCTGGCAGAAAATTTAGTGGAGTCGGAAAACCACCACGAACGGGAGGAAGAGGTGATATTCCCTAGACTAAAAAAGCTTGGTATAGACGGCCCACCGAGGATTATGGAAAAGGATCACGAACAGTTTTGGCCTAAGAAGAAGAGGCTAAAGGAATTATCGGAGGAGCCGGAGGAGAATTTGAATGAAATTCTGGAGATAGTGGATTTTCTAGTTTTTAATCTGAGGGATCATATATTCAAGGAAAATAACATACTTTATCCGACTGCTCTTGACGAGTTGGAGGAGTGGGATTTAATACAGCAGGAAGGTAAAAAGATTGGATATTGTCAGTTCGTTCCCCTTTCCGAAATCGATTAGCGATCTTTTTGGATTCGTTTATTTCTTTCTTTTACACTAGACTGCGCCCTGTTATTATTTATTCAATATATTCCTTTATCTTCATCTAATCCGAGTTCGAATTGTTCTTGAAGTATTTCGTAGGCTGCTTCAGGTGGTATTATTCCTCGTTCCGTTATAATTAAATCTATATATTCAGAAGGCGTTACGTCAAAAGCGGGGTTTCTTATTTTCACTTTGGGTAATTCTTCGGGGTCTATTACTTCAGCTGGATCTCTCTCCTCTATCTTGATGAGTTCTCCCACGATTGTGGAGGGATGAAATTTGTAGCTTTCAGCAGCTACGAAAGTCGTTACTCTGGCTTCATGAGCGGAGAGAGCGATTTGTGAGGTTCCGATCTTGTTTACAACCGCACCGTTTGCTGAGATACTGTCGGCCCCCACGATCACCTTGTCAACCTCCTTCATAAAGTATCTAGCTGCTGAATCAACGATTAAGGTAACAGGGATATTATCTTCGCTCAGTTCCCGGGCCGTGATGTGCCCCTGATGCCGAGGTCTTGCTTCAGTAGCTAAAACTTCTATTTCTCTCCCTTTTTCGTGGGCATTTTTTATGACGGCAAGAGCGTTAGAGCTATTACAATGGGTCATAATGGTGTCGCCGTCGGATATCCTTCTCGACCCGATTTTTCCTATTTTTTTCGTTGCTCTTTTTGAGTTCTGAATGAATTTATCCGCTCTGGACTTTAGATGGTTTTTAAGTTCATTCAAATTTTTTTCTTCTGCCAACTCCTTCAGATCTTTCTCTATGTATCTAATAGCGTTGGAAAGGGAAACGGCAGTAGGTCTAGTGTCTTTTAAAATCTTTCCTGCTTTGTTTATCTTTCTTAAAAAGTCGGAAGCCTCGTCTACACTAATTTCTTTGGTTTCTTCCTTCAGGGCTCTTGCGGCAGCTCTACCGATCTTTCCGGCGCCCCTGATTTCCATCTCTTCTATTTTTTTCGCCGTGTTTTTCACTTTCTGAGATACCATATTTACCCAGTTGAATAATGTATTGGTTGTCCTAACAAATTATCGGTTTCAAGACGGATTGCTTTAGCTTTCTCTATAAAGAATAAAAGCTGAACTTAATTTACTTTAGAGAATATTCAACTGAAGAATTATCAAAATCGCGATAATGAGTCCGTATACTACCTGAGTCTGAGGCATTACGAAAAATACAAGGGCCTTCCCGAAGAAATCCTCCTGTTCGGCGACTCTCTGAGCGGGTCCTTCTCCAGCTTCACCTTGCCCAATCCCTGAGCCTAGACCTGCCAGACCGACTGCTAAGCCTGCTCCAATTAGAGCAATTGCGGTTGGTGCATCTATCATATTCTCAATTAAAATTGGGCCTCCAATGTATTTAAATTGTTTTTTGATATTTCTTTGTATTTTAAGGAACCAGTTAGCTCTCTTTAATTTGGGCTACTAATAGAAACAAGTTATTTTCATTGTGAGCTTCAGGTGCGCTCGGAACTCAAGATCCACATCATCTTTTAGGTCAGTAAAGCCAAGTTCGTCATCGCGCGATTTCATTTAAGTTTTATTTGCTTTTACTTTTTCTTTTGAGGAAGGTGATCGAGGCAAAGAATTTTAATCCAATTCGATCTTTTTGTTCCACATTTTTTCCGCAAGGCTTCCTTCGTACATCATTTTTTTGACCAACTCCTCTCCTTTTTCTTTCTTTTTTCTTTCATGTTCTGTTAAAAACTCTCCGAGCTTATCCGAAAGAATTTCCTTTATCTCCCCTGTTAACATATCCCCCTCTCCATAACTGTTTTTTATCTCTTTGATTCTATCATCGTTCTCCATAAATAGATTATAAAGCCACTGATAGGAGACGTCGACTCTGAGGTCCGCGCCCCTTTTTCTGTGTTCCTCAACTGTATTTTGTCCGCCGGAGTAGGCTTTCTTCATTATCTTTGCTCTTGCCTTTTCCGGAGTATCGTTTAGCATGACCGCGCTCTCTGGCTTTGAAGATGACATTTTTCCTTCGGGGCCGGTGAGAGCTGGAAGCAGTTTGTTGTGTATCTGGGCCGCTTTCTCATGACCGAGTTTTGGAGCGATGTCTCTCTGCACTCTCCAGTAAGGGTCTTGATCGATACCTGCGGGAATCAGACAGCGCTTGTCTTCGAAAAACGTAGGTATTATTTGAAGTGCAGGATAAAAATTTAGACCTATATTGGTGGAGGAGTCGAAGCCAAAGACGGCGGAGGCTAAAGAGTTGTTTATTTTTCTGGCAACTTTGGTGGCACCCTTGTACATATGTCCGATATATTCAGTGTTTCTGAATATGAACGTTTTTTCAGGATCAAATCCAACTACTGCTACATCTTTTAGATTATCCCTTGCAAATTTTTCTATATCTTTGTAATTCACTTCCCGACTCCAATATTTTTCGTCATCCGGAAATTGGATATATACATTTACATCGAATTTTTCTTGAATCCATTGAGTCATTTGGAACGATATAATATGTCCTATATGCATTGGTCCTGAGGGCCCAATTCCTGTGTATAAAAAGAATCCCTTTCCATCTTCGTATTCTTCCAAGATTTTATCCATATCTCTATGTGAGAAGTAAAACCCTCGTCGCAAATAGAGGTGTTCTTCTCTGCAGATCCCCTTTATTCTCCTACGTAGGTTTGTGGTTATTTTATCTGTTCCGAACTTTTCCAATAACTTTTTGTAGTTTATGTTGCCTTCCGTGTCCCAGGGAGTCACTTTAAAATCCTTGCCTTCTGTCATGTTATCTCCTTATAGAAAAAGCGGTGATCCATATTTTTAGTTTTGGAATCTCTTTTCACTTTCATATTTATAACTTCTCCCTCATCATCGAGTAATATGTGACATCCCCCTCGTCGTCAACTACGCCAAAGATCATCTTTTTCCTCACGCCATGAGCGAGCCGGACCGCCCTTGCTATGTCCTGGGGAGTTAGTTGCGTGTTTTCCGAGATAGCGTGCACGAGATATGGAGAATGACTTGAACCAGGTGACTCTCCTCTTTCGTACACCCTAAAATGAGCCCCATATTTTAGTCCGGTTTTTACCACGAGCCCTCTTGACTTCAGATTTTCATAAACTCGATATTTCAGCATCATCTCTGGATCTTCCGCCGAAAGTCTTGAAAGAAGTTCTTCAAACCCCAAGAGGTCCTCGCTTTCTTTGTCTGCTATCTCTATTTTTTCTCTATCCAAGAGGAATAGGGCTTCGACTGGAGCAAGTTGGAGTTTCCCCCCGGACAGCGTTTTTCCGATGGCTCCTTTTTGGTGTATACGGTTAGCTTGGGATTCCTCAGGTACTATTATTCTTTCCTTGAAATACAACGCTTTTGGTGTTTCTTCTTCCATCTTACCCTCTCGGTATGCTTATTTCTTTTGGATTAAAATTATTCCTTGCCGAAATTCCCCGTAACTCTTAAATAAGTTCGCCAAGATAAATAATTGTCGAAAGATATATCGACAATTGTCTTTAATCCGGGGGGTGCTCCTGGCGATGGTGAAAAAGATAAGCTGAGAAGCCATTTCTTTCTGTGATGTCTCACCTCCAGCCAAGTCGGGAAATCCCTCCGGTGACTTAACTGACTTTTATTATTTCCGCTATTTCTGTTTGCGGTTTTAAATTCCTTGGAAAGAGTGTATGGGGCCACCCGGATTTGAACCGGGGTCTGCAGGTTTCTCCGTCAGCTCCAGCGGGTCATCATCTTGACCATCAGTTTTGGAATTTTTATAGGCCGCTGGAGCCTGCCATGCTAGCCTGACTACACCACGGCCCCACTTCAATCAACTCTCTCGATAAAATCATAAAAAAAGCTGTCGGGGAGGATAAGAATTATCTCTTAAATAGAGAAGTTCTAATAAATTTTTTGAAGCTTTCTTGGAGGGTCAAATCCTTTAATGGGGGAAAACAAAAGGTCTCTGGGAAAATGGTCAGAGTTAACGTGGACATAAATCAGGTCTCAGCTGAGAAGCTGTGGTCCTCTGAAAAGAAAATGCCGAATAAGATAAAGATTTCCAGCAACGTAAATATCGTTGAGGTCGAGAAGGGCGGAAAGAATTCTCTCACTGTTCCATTTGTTGTGACGTTTGGATACAACCCTTCGATAGCACAGATCAGCCTTAAGGGCGAGGCTAAAATTGGGGGTAAAGAATCCGAAATAGACGAGATAAGGAGCAGATACGAAAATAAGGAGAGCCCTCCTACCCGCCTTATACAACAGATAACGAATAATTCCATTGCTGAGGCCACGATGCTTTCACGAACTCTGAATATACCACCCCCCATCCCTTTTCCTTCATCTAGCGGATCAAAGTCGAAGGATACTGGGAGAACTAGCTTAAACTATGTGGGCTAATCCCCTCCTGGGCTTTTAATCTATAACTGCAATCAACTTCAGGCGGATTGCTTTTCCTTATCTGGTTTACCCTTGTTTTAGTTTGGAATTCGTTACAATCAAGCGGTTCTAATCTTGCTGTTATTCTTAGAAGCGTGTTCCAGGGCATTTTTTGCGTGTATTTCAGTGGTATTTAGGAGAGGCAGAGCCAAGTCGCTTTGGTTGAGGAGTAAAGGGAGTTCGGTACAAGCAAGAATAACTGAGTCTATATTCTTTTCTCGCTCCATTTTATCAATTATTTCGATAATTTTCCTCTTCGTTTCTTCAAGTATTTTTCCTCTGGTGAGTTCCTTCACGATTTTTTCGTGAACGTATTTTCGCTCCTTAGGTTCTGGAATAAAAGTTTCTATAT
This sequence comes from Hadesarchaea archaeon, assembly GCA_046538535.1. Lineage (GTDB taxonomy): Archaea > Hadarchaeota > Hadarchaeia > Hadarchaeales > JAGGTB01 > CAYLJV01. The sequence continues at coordinate 30,881 of JBKHIS010000001.1, forward strand.
CCCTTTCAATGAGCTCTTCATCGTATAGCCCATCTTCCATCGTGTATTTGGTTCCTAGGATCCCCATCCTTCTATGGTTTTCCGCTTCCGCGACCTCTGCAGTGGCTTCTATTATGCTGATTAGGGGTATCGGAGATCTGCTTTTTACCTCATCGAAGAATTTGTGAGGGGTATTTGATGCTATTAATCCGAAATTCGCTCCTGCTTGAGCCAGTGAGTTTATTCCTTTGAACAGAAAGTCAATTGCTTCTGCTTCAGTCCCTGATTCCATGATTCTTCCGAATTCAGCAAGGTTTACGCTGTATATTATTATTTCAGGATAGTCTTCGTTATCTTGGTTTTTTCTCGGCTCGGCGTTTAGTATTCTATAGTACTCAATTGTGGATTCGGGCGAAAGTCCTCCTAGTATTCCAATTTTTTTCATTTTTATCACCAACTATCCTTTATCTTAATTTGTTATTACAGGCTTGGTCCATTTATCCACCAAGAGGAGCTGATAGTTCATTCCCCGGAGTTTTTCGGTAAAAAGATTTAAGGAATTGTATTGGATTTAGAGTTTTTGTGGCGTTAGTTTTTATTGGTGCTTAGATATGAAGCTCATTGTGGCCGAAAAGCCATCTGCGGCGGAGAGAATTGCCAGGTCGATTTCACCTAGGGACGTGAATCAGAAGAGAAGTGGAAAAGTAAGATATTACGAGTTTGAGGAAGACGGGAATAGGATAGTCGTCGCGCCCTGTGCTGGGCATCTTTTTGGCCTTACGACAAAGAAGGATGGCTATCCTGTCTTGTTTGCGGAATACAAGCCCATGAATGAGATAGAGGATGATGCGAAATATTTGGAAGAATACATAGATCTCATAAAAGAGGTTGGAAAAAAGGCCGATGAATTCATATCTGCGGCAGACTACGATACCGAAGGCTCGGTTATAGCTTATAACGCCTTCAGGTTCTGTCTTTCTTCCGATGTTCCGAAGTCCGCAAGGAGAATGAAGTTTTCGTCCTTGACCTCAAGTGAGCTTCGTCGGGCCTATCGAAATATGAGCGAAGAGTTGGATTGGGGCATGGTTCACGCTGGTCTTGCCAGGGCATATATGGACTTTATTTGGGGACTTACCACTTCAAGGGCGCTTATGAAATGTTTGGAGAATTCGGGGGAGAAAGGAACGCTTTCGGCGGGCCGTGTTCAGACGCCTACGCTAAAGATGTTGGCTGAGAGGGAAAGGGAGATTGATAACTTCGAACCAGAGCCCTACTGGTTGGTGGAACTGCACCTTGCAGTGAATGGGGAGAAAATCAAAGTAAAGACGAAAAAGATCTGGGAAAAGGAGCGCGCGGAAAAGCTTCGGGATAAATATAGTGGAGAAAGTGCATTTGTAAGTTTTGTTGGAGAGGAAATTAGAAGTAGATACCCGCCGAGTCCATTTAATCTTTCCGATCTTCAATCCGAAGGCAGTTCAAAGCTTAACTATGCTCCGGCTAAAGTCCAATCCATAGCTCAAGATCTCTATGATAGGGCCCTCATTAGTTATCCGAGAACATCATCTCAAAAGCTTCCCCAGGACCTTAATTATAGGAAGGTAATACAAAAACTTAGCAGCGTTTCCTCTTTGGAAGCTTCTGTTCGGTCCATTCTTTCTAAGAAAAAACTTTCTCCTAATGAGGGCGATAAGGATGATCCTGCCCATCCTGCGATATATCCTACCCGGGCGCCCAAGAAAAAACTCAATAGTGAAAGGTGGGACATTTATGAGCTTGTTTCTAGAAGGTTCCTCGCTACTTTCTCCGATCCGGCTAAAATTGTGTCTCAAAAGATAGTCTTGTCTGTTGAGGGGGACGAATTCGAAGCAAGCGGGAAGTATTATACGGATGATGGCTGGCTTAAGATATATGGACGTTTTGCAAGGAAGAACGAGGATCCCCTCCCCGAGGTTTCGGAAGGTGACGAGCTGGAGGTAGAGGAAGCTAAGCTGCTTGAAAGAAAAACTAATCCTCCCCGAAGATATACTAAGAGTTCGATAATAAAGGAGATGGAAAGAAAAAACATTGGCACGAAGGCCACTAGGGCTCCTATTCTTGAGAAGCTCCGGGAAAGGTCCTATATTGAGGAGGGCAGAAAAATAAAAGTCACTAGACTTGGTTTATCCGTTATAGATTCGGTGGAAACTCATGTTCCTGAGATAACGAAGATTGATTTGACAAGAGATTTCGAGAATAAAATGGAGATGATACGGGATGGAAAAACTAGTCACTACCGTGTGGTAAATGAAGCGAGGAACAGGTTGAAGGAGATATCTGAGGAGTTTAGAAAAAATGAGAAAGATATTGGGGACACATTGGCTGAAGCAAAAAGGAGAATAAGGAAAAGAAAGAAGGAACAGAAATCTCTAGGGGAATGTCCTGAATGCGGAGAGGGAAGCATCATTGTTAAAAGGTCAAAGAAGGACAAAAAATTTGCTGGCTGTGAGTGCTATCCGGAATGTGAAAATAGTTACTCGACGCCGCAGAAGCACTTTCGAATTTTGAAGTCTTCCTGTGAAGAGTGTGGTTTGAGACTTCTCTCCTTGGAGGGTAAACACGGAAGATTTCATCTCTGCGTTAATTGTGGACCTGTGAACTAGCGCTTTAATTCTATCCTCAGCCCAATTTTAAGCACAGTTCTATTATTTTTTAAAGTCTGAGTAGAAAAAATAACATAACAGGAGGGACTTATTCCTATGACTTGTGAACTTTGTGGCACTGGATCTAGAAGGATGTTCAAGGTCAGGGATGCTAAATCAGATGTTCACACAATTTGTAAGGCTTGCTTGAATATGTGCCATAACAAGTACGAGAGTATAAAAAAATAGTTCTCTCTAGCTGGATTCTGACAAAAGATGATTTTTTAGCTCAGCTTTTTTAGAAACAGGACGACCAGTTTGGTTTCGGGTTCAATCTTATTATTCAACGAGTATTCGAGTTTTTTCATAGACTTTTCTCTATTTCTAGAACCGGTTTCGTGGATTAGAATTTCTTCAGGTATATCTTTTGCTTTTTTCTTCGTTTTTAGAATTATTTCTGCTTTAAGTTCCACGTACTGGAATGCAAGAGTTACTTTCTCTCCGGGTTCTGGATATACATCTTTTTTCCTTATAACCGGAAACAATCTTTCGTTGGACTTGGGATAATTATGGTTCAGGGCTATGTATCTCTTTGTCATTTAGTTCACCGCGCAAGTCCGTGTTATTAATCAGGATATGATTAAAATTTATGAAATTATTTTTTGATTTTAGGAATAACTAAAAATTTGGTAGGTTCCGTATACAGCCCCAATCAACCCTATTATTAGTCCGGCTGCTAGCCCTAAGGGAATAAAACCAAATTTTTCACCTAGTTTATATCCGATAAGCCCTCCACCAACAACTGAAACGGCTATTTCCATGCCTACTCCAATGGCTTTTACGGCTTCTGGGAATTCTCTATTCATTGTTTAAACTTGTTCATTTTATAGTTACAATTCATTTTTTCTTTCTTGATGATATATTTCTCTCCTTTAAACCGTAGTATTAATAAAAGGCTGTGAGTCAAAACCGATTGTAATGAAAAAGCGAATATCGGGACTTGAAATAGAGATAGCTCGGGGGGACATATCGTCCCAGGAAGACGTTGAGGCCGTGGTTAATGCCGCCAATGCCCGCCTGAAACCTGGAGGGGGCGTCGCTGGGGCCATACATAGTGCTGCAGGACCAGGTCTTGTAGAAGAGTGTAGGCCATTGGCCCCTATTGAACCCGGTGAGGCGGTGATTACTGGTGCTTACAATCTTCCCAATGATAGTGTTATCCATTGTCTGGGTCCGGTTTATGGTAAGGATGAACCATCGGAAGAACTTCTATCAAACTGTTACCAAAATGTGCTCGAGCTTGTTGAAGAAAACGGGATAGAGTCCATTGCATTTCCGGCTATATCCACTGGGGCCTTTGGATATCCTTTGAAGGAAGCAGCTGAAGTTGCCTTTAAAACGCTAAAGAGAAAATTTTCTGATTTGGAAAACGTTAAGTTAATTAGATTCGTTCTTTTTGGCGAAGAAGCTTTTGAAGTCCACAAAGAAAAGTTCACTGAGATATTTGAGGATTAGCCTTATTAGGTTTGTAATTTTTGGTTCATTCTTCTTAATTTAAATCTGCGTTTTCTGTTTCATGTGTTAATTACTTTTTGATTTACTACGGATTTCTGAAAATTTCTAGAAAGCTTGCCACGTTTTTTCGAGCATGTCATAATATCGAGCTCTTGAACTTCAATTGACTATAATTAACCGCGACTTCTTTTTGAAACCTGAGGGTTTGTTTCGGTTATTTTTTTCCATATCGATTCGAAATTTTCGTTATCCTCAAGTTCTCTTTGTAAGAATATTCCTGTTTTTCCGACCTTATCTCGTTTAGTAAGAACTTCTATTCGTTCCGCTACGATTTCGATACTAACGCCTAGAATCTTTGCAACCTCGTTTTCCCTTCCGATAACTTGGCTTTCCTTATGTCCATCTTTCAGTGGTTCGATTAGAATTAGCCTTTTGTCAACCCCAGGGACTCTTTCTTCGTTTTTTAATTGCTTGATATTTGCGGCTCCTCCGAATTCGTAAAATTCTTTCTCAAGCCTCTTTGGTTTCTCGAGAGGTATAGTTACCATTTTGCTTTCATCGAGCATTATGTGTCCCTTAGGCAATTGCCATGGAGTGGCCATGACTATCTTCCTCTTTAGGTTTCTGTAATCTGCATTCCTTAGGGCTAGCTCAACCTTAAAGGAGGATGTGAAGTGAGGGACCATTATGTCTATATCGCTCTTTTTCCCCACATCTCCCCTGGCGACGGATCCATGTACAATTCCTTCGATGTTATATTTTTCAAGGGATTTCAGTATTTTCTCTGCTTCCCCTCGAAATTTTTCTAACCTTCTCCAGTCCTCCTCGGAGTAAGTCACTTTCTTGCTGCTGAAAGTTCTTTTTGGGCGATTCATCTCTATAAAGCCTAGTTCTGGGTAAACTTAATTTTTTGGAGTGTTCTTGAGTTATTTTTTGGATCGATGGCCCTCTGCTTAGGGAAGAATTTTCTTATCTTCTTTACTTTAGTTAAATGGAAATGGTTTGGAGGTAGAAAAGAACCTCTAGGCCATTGATTTTCTAGAGTTTCTGATCTTGGAAGGTGGAAGCGGGCCCGGAGGGATTTGAACCCACGACTTGCTGGTCCGAAGCCAGCCGCTCTATCCGGACTGAGCTACGGGCCCTCTTTCCTAATTTCTGTTTCATCCATTATTATTTTTCTTAGGAAGGGCACTGACTAAGGTGTTGGCTATTAGCTCTATTTCGGTTTTTTCCCACGGTATCTCAAACGCACTCCACCGGATAATCTTAAGGAAAGCTTTTATTTTTCCGAGAACCTTCTTTAATCTGGTAATATGAAAGCGTTAATGGCTATTTGTGATGGTCTGGGTGGACGTCCCACTGATTTTGAAGGCAAGACATGCTTGGAGGCCGCCGAAACGCCTAATATCGATGAGTTGGCAGAGATTGGAACCACAGGTCTTTTGGATCCTATTAAACCAGGAGTTCGTCCTGGAAGCGATACTTCCCATCTTTCGTTGTTTGGTTACGATCCCTATCAATACTACACTGGCAGAGGAATTTTCGAAGCGATGGGAATAGGCATGTCAGTTTCGGAAAATGACGTAAGCTTCAGGACCAATTTCGCAACAGTAGATGAAAACATGATCCTCAAGGATAGAAGGGCGGGAAGAATAACGGAGGGTCAGGATCAGTTAGAAAAAGCGTTGAAGCAGATTGAACTTTCTGATTACTCCGTTGAGGTCGATTTCAAGGCGAGTACCGAACATCGAGGTGCGCTGGTATTGAGAGGTGAAGGGCTCTCTGGGAATATATCCGATGCGGATCCTCATGAAACCGGTGTAAAGGTTTCTGGTTCAGAACCTCTTGATGACGAGAGTTCTTCAAAGAGAACTTCAGAAATCGTCAATGAACTCATAGAGCAATCCTACGAGATTCTTTCTGAACTCCCTTTAAATAAAAGAAGGGAAGAGGAAGGAAAACTTCAGGCAAATATGATACTGCCCCGAGGAGCGGCTGTATGTCCGGATATACCGTCCTTGGAGAAAAGATACGGCATTAAGGGGTTAATGACTGGAGCTGGCGCCCTGTACATCGGTGTTGCAAGGGCTTTGGGCATGGATTTCAAGAAAGCAAAAGGCGTGACGGGAGGAGCCGATTCCCCCATTATAAATAAGGGCAAGCTCGCCGTCAGAGAACTGGAGAAAGGTAGGGACTTCGTCTTTATACATATGAAGGGAGCTGACTCATGCGCCCACGACCACGATGCGAAAGCCAAGATATCTTATATAGAAAAGGTAGATGGGGTAATTGGTTATCTTCTAAATAACCTTGACATGGAAGACACCCATATCGCATTTACCGGCGATCACACAACCCCGATTCAGTATGGAGACCATACCTCCGATCCAGTTCCGCTGGCTTTTTCCGGCCCCAATATAGTTCCGGATGAAGTTCGCGGATTCGATGAAAGAAAAGTGCAGAAAGGTGGAGTTGGGAGAATAAGTGGAAACGTGACTCCGATTCTGTTTGGCTATTGTAACTGGCTGGATAAGTTTGGGGCGTAATTGGATCGGTTTATTCGATGGATCCCTTTTTCTTCTCTTTTTTGTTTTTAAAACGATCTAGAGGAAAAAGTTACAAAAAGGGGAAGACAGTGTTGAGTATGAGGATGTGTAGAAAATGGATAATGAAAAAGTCAAGGAAGTAATAGAACAGATTAGGCCTCAGCTCCAGGCTGACGGCGGCGACGTGGAGTTCGTTAATGCAACTGATGACGGAGTGGTCAAGGTCAGGCTCGTCGGTGCGTGTGCAGGCTGCCCTATGTCTACAATGACTTTGGCTATGGGAATAGAGAAGACCCTCAAGGAAAAAATACCCGAAGTAGAGAAGGTCGAAGCTGTTTGAGGGCGACTCAGTTTTTCGTCATAGACCGATCGTTTGATTTGGAACGCTTAGATGGGTGATTTAGTGGTTAATCCAGGTAAGGCTACTGAAAAGATTATGAAACATCAAAATGGGTCCATTAATCTCATTTCCCATATGGATGCAGATGGCATCTGTTCTGCTGCTTTGATCTCAAATGCTTTGGACAGATTGGAAATCCGTCACCATGTAAAGTTCGTCCACATGTTGTATCCTGATGTAGTTGAAGAACTCGAGATTGGAGAGCTGCCCGTTTTTACGGATTTGGGAAGTTCTCAACTAAGTAATTTAAAACCCAAATTCGGAGGCAACGATGCCGTCGTTATAGACCATCATGTTCCTGAGGTAGAATATGAATGGGAAGAGTTGGCACATTTTAATGCTCATTTGGAGGGAATTGACGGAGTTCAAGAAATTAGCGGTTCTGGCATGGCTTATCTAGTGGCGAAGGAGCTGGACTCACGTAATAAGGATCTCTCGGTCCAGGCACTTGGAGGAGCAGTGGGCGATGTACAGAATGCTTGGGGCGAAGTCAAGGGATATAACCGTAGGATAGTGGAGGATGGGGGAGAGGTCGGTGTTATAGGCCGGGAGGAGGATCTTCTACTCTACGGCAGAAATACGAGGCCCGTATTTAAGGCTCTTATGAGGATAAGTGATCCTCCCGTTCCAGGCGTTACCAACTCCGTGGAGGGGGCCGTGAGCATGCTTAAGGACCTTGATATCCCCTATAAAACGGAAGATGGGTATCGACGTCCGGTGGATCTCAGCGAGGAGGAAAAGAGAAAACTTGCTAGTGAACTCATCACCCGAGCGATGTCTGATGTTCCAGAGGAACTAGCGAAGTACGTTCCTGGACTAATTGTGGGGGAAGTGTACACGTTCCTCAACGAGCAAGAAAGGTCCCTTCTTAGGGGTGCAGACGAGTTCGCAACCTGCATAAACGCCACAGCTCGCCATGAACAACCTTTGATTGGATATGAAGTTGCTAAAGGCGATCGGGGTGTGTATCAGAATAGGATGAGGAAGTTGTTGAACTATCACAGAAAGTGTATAGCAGAGGGAATGGATCATGTTAACGAGATTGGAGTTAAGGATGGCCCCCAGCAGTATTTACAGTATTTTGATGCCTCTGAGGTTTTGAAAAAGACTTTTATTGGTACCGTTGCAAGCCTCACTTTAGCTCAGGACGGTGTGGACCCGTATAGGCCGATGCTGGGTATAGTGGATGATGATGGCGTAGCGAAGGTCTCTGCAAGGTGCTCAAAACTGCTTTTCTTGAGAGGATTGGATATGGGGCAGGCCATTGAGATTGCGGCAGATGAGGTTGAGGGTGAAGGGGGTGGACATGCAGTGGCGTGTGGCGCTCAAATTGATGGTGATAGGATAGATGATTTTGTGGAGATTTTCGAAGACGAGCTTTTGAACATGGTCTAATTGGTTCTATAGTAACTGGCTTGAGAACATTCCGATCGAAATGAGCAGGAAGATCAAGGAACCCGCTAGAAAAAATTTTCTCAACCCAAATTTACGTAGGGGGCGGTGAAGAAATGTGGTGTCGAGCGTTAAGGCAAAGGATAGGTAGGCTGAGAGTATTCCTCCAATCCACCTAAACTCTATCTCAAGAAGTGCTAAGACGAATACTATTATACCCCCAACTAGTAGTATGAAGCTTATAGATATTCCTAGGAAATAGAGAAGTATTCTCCTCTCTTTCTTCTCCGAATCATCTGGTTCTATCAACTGAACCGCCTCTGGAGGATATCATGAAGGCGTATTGTGTTGTCGTTGGAAGTTTCTTACGGATTTTTCGAGTTTCCGGTCGGTAGATTATCATTTCGGTTTCTCCGTCATTTCTCTCACTCTTAAGAATTTTTTTAATCACCCTTTGTTCTGTTTTGCCGGAGACCTTAGCGGAACCTCGTCCGAGCTGAGGAGTAATTCGAATTAATATTGGAAGTCTAAGTTTTGAGTGCTCATCTTCGGGGATCAGATTGGAAAGGAAATCTAATTCTTTTCTTTTGAATCTCTGTGTAGTTCCGTCTTTATTTTGTACTTCCGGTTTTTCCATTTTCAGAAGCTCCTCTAAGGTCTTTCTGTCTTTGGGTAGATGCTGATTTAGCTGGCCCAGTTCCTTTTTGAGAAAATCATCCTCTTTCATTTTTTTTCAGCTGATTAATTTTCGTTGATTTATCAATTATTGAGCCCTGCTGGGTTATTGGACTTTTTGGTTCTTTGGACGCTTATAGTTTCAGCGTATTTCCGGCATTTAGTTTTTTGGAGCATTCTTGTTGAGTCAAAACGTCTACATTGTTCTTTTAAGGTACTTCTCAAGGATTTCAAAGGCCCTAATTTTCTGCTCGATGTCAGTGCTTCCGTGTCCTTCCTCCTCCAATTCCCTGTATTCGAAGTCTTCTCCGTCTTTCCATCCCATTTTTTCCAGTGATTCTTTGAACAGTCTCGCTTGCTCTATTGGACATCTTCTATCGTTCACTCCGTGGATAATAAGTATCGGTCTTTCTATATTTTCGACCTTTTCTATAGGACTTCTCTCACGCCATAGTTCATAGTTTTCTTCTGGATCACCCATTTGCTCTTCGAGCATTGCTTGGAAGTGAGGCATATCGGAGCTATAGAGTTTGTGTAAGTCGGTTATTCCAACCCAAGCGATTCCGGTGGTCCAAAGCTTTGAATACTTTACCATCTGCATATAGGTGCTGTATCCACCATATGAACCTCCAAAGACCGCTACTTTTTTGTCATCTATCCAGTCCCTGTTCTTTAGCCATTTTCCTCCTTCTGCGATATCTTCCTGTTCCTTTCCCCCCCAATCCATGTGAATCATCCTCTTGAATTTTCTCCCTCTCCCAGTTGATCCTCTGTAGTTTGGCTTTAGGACGGTGTATCCTCGATTTACTAGAAACTGTGAGTATATATCGAAGCCTCTAGTTGCTTGGGCGTGTGGTCCGCCATGGACAAAAACAATAGCGGGAGAAGGATTTTTATCAGCTTTGTACAGAATTCCTCCTATTTTCAGACCGTCTGATGATTCATATGTTATGTAATCGGATTCTACGAAGTTTTCTTTTTTTATATTTCCGTATTCAGCTTCCAGTAAAATTTTAAATTCATTTTTTTCAAGATCATATTCATAAAGTTCCTTTCTTTTTTTGCTAGTTGTGTAGGATAGAATTGATGTTTTTTTGGATGTGAATATTTCTGAGATCCCGCCGTGCGGAAATCCGCAAACGCCTTCGTTTAGCTCGAGCTCCTCTGACTTCCCTTTCAAGCCATATATTAAAGGAACTCGGGCTCCTCGCTTTGCTCTAACTGCGATGAATCCGTCCCCGTCCGGGGTAAACGAGACTGGATATTCTTCGTAATCTTCGGAACCGTACCAACTGATGTTTTCACTTTTTACATTGTAGATGCCGCTTCTAGTCATGTCCGTCGTGTTGTCCGCTACTAGTAAGCGTTTGCCTTCTGGTCCCCATCCAACGGGTGTTTTTTCATATCCTGCATCCCCGATTTCTAATTTTTTCTTCTCGTTTCCATCCGCATTACAGATGTATACATCCTTATTTTCGAGATCCGATGATTCGTTAGTTCTGTAGGCTATTAGTTTGTCATCCGGACTGAAGATCGCCTGGAGTACGGGTCTTTCGTAATCTGTTATTTTTTTCGTTTCTCCTTTTCCTACGTAGTGCGTATAGAGATTGAGTTGATCGTCGCGGTCGCTGGAAAAGAGAATCAGATCACCGTCGCTTGAGACATCCTGAATTATACATTGTCCAGAAAAATCAATTATTTCGTTTACGTTTCCTTCCATATCTATTGAGTAGATGTCGTTCTGCTCATTTCCCTCTCGGTCCTTGTGGAAAAGCACCTCTTCCTCGTTTTTCCATTTTAAAAACCATCTTGCGTTTCGTGGAACTTCGCCGTCGCTTATCCTTGTTATTTCTCTAGATTTGACGTCTATTGTATATAACTCGTTTCTTCCGGTTTTATCCCAATAGAACGCGATCTTATTTCCTTTTGGTGAAACTATTGCATGATAAAATTCTGGAAGGCTTGCGATTTCCTCCAAGGGGAATTTCTTTTCCATTTAATCCTCTCTTTGTTATTTTTGACTAACCCTTATTATTTTTCCACTTGATTTATTTCTGTCTCCTTATTCCTTTTTCGCTGAATGTATTCATTTGAACAATTGAATTTTTTAGCTTAGGATACCGTTCATAGACGTTGTTTATCTGTGGCGAAGGTATTAAATCGATCTTGGAGTAAGGTAGATATATGGGGTACACGGGGTTAAAACGATGAGATTTTTGGGAGTGGATAGTGGTGCTATGAATACGGAGTGCTTGGTCGTAAATTCTGATTGTGAGATATTGGGCTATGGGCTGAGTGGAGGTGGGAACTACCACAGGGTGGGCAAGGAGGCTGCAAGTATTAATATACAGGTGTGTGTTGAGGAGGCCGTTTCCTCGGTGGATATGGAGGAGGGCAAATTGGATTGGGGTGTGTATGGTATTTCGGGCCTTGATTGTGATGAGGATTTTGAAGTATACTCTGACATGCTGGATTTTGGTCTATGTAAGGAAAGAACCTTGGTGAATCATGTGGTTCTTACTCATTACTCCGTCACTGCTGGTGACCCAGGTATTTCGGTCATGGCGTCCACGGGTTCTATAGTATACGGTGTTAATAGTGATGCCGAGGATGTCAGGATTGGTGGGTGGGGATATTTGGTAGGGGACGAAGGAAGCGGATTTTACGTCGCCAGGCGCGGATTACAGGAGGCTACTAAGGGCTATGATGGAAGGCGGGAGGAGACGAAGCTGATAGAGGCAGCCTTGGATTATTTCGAAATAGATAGCTTTGAGGATGTCTTTGCCCAAGTATATGGGGAGGGTGGAAAGGAAAAACCAATTGCTCCATTTTCGGAATACGTTATAGAGCTGGCTTCCGAAGGGGATGAGGTGGCCAAAGAAATTGTCGATGAATCTTGTAGGGAGCTTTTGAAGGCAGTTTTGGCAGCTAAGGAAGAGCTCAATTTAAGAGGAAATTTCAGAGTGGGGCTGTCAGGAAGGCTTTTTTCCTTTGAGTATTTCTTGTCCGAGTTTAAACGAGAGATCAAGTCCGAGATCCCTCGGGCTGATATTATGGATTCAATAACTCATCCCGTTGTAGGGGCGGTGGCCTTAGCTGCAGGGAAAGCGGGGTATAAACTGGCATTGGAGGACATTAAAGAGCTGGACTCGAAAATTTAACCCAAGTTGAATTATTGACTGGAGAAGTATTTTTTTATTTTTGAATTGTCCCAGAAGCGTTTTGGGGGGAATCTATAGGTTTAGAGGAACAGTCTATAACTGGAGACAACCTTGAGTGATAAATGTTTCGAGTTTGGCCGTATCTATACCCCTGATGGATTTTTGGAAAAATCTTATCTAACTGTATCCGAAACAAAAATCGAGGAAATTTCGAGTACCCGCCCATCTTTCGTAGGGGAGGAGATCTACGATTTCTCGAACGAAATGGCAGTACCGGGTTTCATCGACATTCATACTCATGGCTTTGGGGGCGCGAGCGCTACTTCCGGCAGCGAGATGGACTTTTTGAAAATGTCGAAGCATTTTGGGAGTATGGGGGTGACTTCCTTTCTTCCGACGGTTTGGTCGGCCTCGGAGAATAGACTGAAGGAAGTTTGCTCTTCTTTTTCCGATGCTTGCCTTAAAGAGGGGGAAGGGAGCGAAATGCTTGGACTTCATCTTGAGGGGCCCTACTTTGGCAAGGGCGAAGAAAGAGGAGCTCAGAATTCGGAATTTTTGAGACCTCCCGATATCGAGGAGTTTGAAAGATTAGCTGAAACTTCCGGAGACCGAATTGAAAGAATTAGTTTGGCTCCTGATCTCGATGGAGCGTTGGAATTTATCGAAAAAGTTAGTGATAAAGGTGTATTGGTTTCTGCTGGCCATACCGCTATTGATTACGAGGGAGCCTTGGAAATCTTTGATCGAGGAGTTTCCCTTGTTACTCATCTCTTCAACGGCATGGGTAGTTTTCATCACAGGAGACCAGGTATTGTAGGGGCTTCGCTTTCAACGGATGTTTATACCGAGATCATAATGGATATGCTTCACGTCCATCCGGCGGTCGTTGAGATGGCTATCAGGGCGAAAGGCGTCGATCGCGTCGTTGCTATAACGGATTCCGTTTTTTTGGCTGGGCTTCCTGACGGCGTTTACGATATCGGTGGTCAGAAGGTAAAGTTAAGCGGTGGAGAGTGTAGAACACTGGATACAAACAGGTTGGCGGGAAGTACGCTTACGATGAGCGAGGCGGTGAAGAACATCGTAAAATACACTAGCTTTGGATTGGAAGAAGCAATTAAGATGGCTTCAACGGTCCCTGCGGACGTTTTTTCTCTAAGGGACAGGGGTAGAATAGAACCAGGACTCCG
>JBKHIS010000009.1:0-27180 GCA_046538535.1 Hadesarchaea archaeon
GCCTTGGGGAAAATAGAGATAAAATCAAACCAGTACGCGGTTTCCTCCGAGATCATGATTCAGGTTGGTGAAAGGAACTTAGATTTTGATACGATTTCAATAGAGGGCGTTTTTACGGAGTATTCTATGTCTTCGGGTACAACTATTGCCAGCGGAATTAAGATATTTCTGGATCTCCTTAAACTCAAGGTTCTCCCTTAGAGGTTAATAGATAAAAAGGTCTTCAAGGCCAAATTTAACCCTCCTGAATCTTCTGGGGTTAATTATATAGGAGGAATGAAGACAGGATTATATGGGAGGATACATATGCCGAGAAGAAAATTTCCATCTATTTTTGAAGAGATAATGAAGAGAATGAGAAAGGAGATGCGTCGGGGCTTCCCGTTCGATCGGGAAGAGGAGTCGTCGGAAGATTTCTGGCATCCCTTCGAAAAGATGATGGAAAGATTTGAGGAAGGGTCTTCGGAGGAGTGGTCGGAGTTTGTGGAAGAGGAAGAGACGCCGGAGGGAAAGATTCGAAAGTTCGGACCTTTTGTCTATGGATTTTCCTACTCCAAGCGTCCAGGTGAGGAGCCGGAAATTCGGGAGTTTGGAAATGTCAAACCTGGTAAAACAGGAGAGATAGAACCAGCACCTGATGGAGAACGGGAGCCTCTTGCAGAGGTTGTGGACTTGGGCAATATGTATGAGGTTACTTTCGAGCTTCCGGGTATTTCCAAGGACGAGATAAATCTCTCCTCTACTGAGAAAAAAATGCGTCTTGAAACCAATGGGGAAAGGAAATACAGGAAGACCATTTCGTTCGACGAACCGGTAAACCCTGACGAAGTGGATGCCAACTTTAAAAACGGGATTCTTACCGTCGAGATAGAGAAGAAGGAGAAAGAAAAAGAAGAGGGCAAAACGATCGAGGTATAGTAGTCGAACTTCGACTCCCTTTTATTTTTTGTTTTATCCCTTTTCGAGACTTGCGCTGTGATATCGACAGTGGATTAGCTAATTTTGCTTCCCGTGGGGCTTAAAAGTGATGACATCTCCCGTTCCGGGTTTTAGAACATTTAAATATCAAGGCGGTCTTTTCAGAGATTGAGAGGCGTGATTCAATGGAGAGAACGCAGATTGTGGGATTGGCTCTTTCCATTGCATTGGTCTTTGCCTTGGGTTCCTTTTTGATAATTTACACTCCGGAGAGCCTTGGCGGGGATTCCAGGTATTTCGTGATGAAGAACGAGAACCCCGTCGTCGGGAAAGGATCTCTTTTTGTCACGCAAGATTTTGGGGAACTAGAATCCGGAGACCTTGTCAGGTACCGATCCTTAGTGAAAAATAATGTTCGTATTGGGAGAGTTGAATGGATCAGAGATAGCTCCGTAAGCATAGAAGACGAGTTCGTTGTTGATAGGGATAGGGTGCTGGGTGCGGTCGAGTTTTGGGTTCCTTATATCGGCTATCTAACTTACTATTCAGGCGTTCCATTCGCGGCGGCTTGTGTCTCAGCAGCCATCGCGGCTATCTTTTACGGAATGCGATCTGAGAAGGAAAGATCGGGTGAATGACATAGGCTGTACGACTGCTTGCCATTTAAGGTAAAAGGCCGTTTAAACAGGCCTTTCTGTATTTCGCTACTAAAATCTTCCGTAATTACTTGACTTCAATCTCCTTTTTACCTTCCCACAGTCCATGCAGATTGCATTTTGCCCAGGCCCTCAGCGGATGCCCGTGTTCGAGACAAACAGTTGCATTCATTACGTAGTGGCTCTTTTTTGGAGTTAGGGAAAGTCTGGCCAGAAAAGTGTCACCGGAGTATAGTTCCATCCACTCGATAAAGTGTCCCGGCTCGTTGGGGTGCTCCATGTATTCGCCTACCCTTACAGTTACCTCGAAGGGCTCCCCTTTCTCCACTTCGTCCGGGGCGTCTATAATAACAGCGTGCTTTTTTTCCAAATCATCCATCTTTTTGGGGTCGTCCGTTGAGGGAGAGTTAGATCCGCAGAACAAATCATCATCGCAGGTATATTCGCCCATATTTTCACCTCCCTTGTTTAATTTATTCTCTACGAGATTGGTTAAGTTTTTCGGAGAACATTTCTAGAGTTATATCTATGTTTGGAATTTCCTAGAGCTCTCTTTTGCACCTTTCTATCCAGAGTTTCTGGAATTTTTTCTTTTGTATGATCCTGTCTTTCAAGTCCGATATTGTTTTTATTCCCTCTTCCTTACACCATTTTACACATTTCCTGTAGGCTTCAAGATCAAGATCATCCTCGTCCCACTGGACCTTTATTTTTTCCAGACCTTTAGACCAGCCATGATAGGCCCTCGTGTGTCCGTCCGTAAATATAATGTCATTTTTTAGCCTAAGGATTGGCACGGGATCATAGGATTCGGGGTCCTGTGGATCGAAGAAACTCTTTACACCTTCCAGTCTACTGGAACTTATGTATAGCTGGCTGGGCTGTATAGTGTCGATATCTCTGAAGAACACTTTTTTCATGTTCGAGGTTTAGATTATAGGTTCCTTTAACTGTTTTGTTTTTTATTCCTACGTGAATGACCTTTATGAGTCATTAATCGACGTAATTTTGAATTTGGAGATGTCTCTGTCGTCTTTACGCCCGTCCGATTCTCTTAACTGACTTTATCGAATCAGGTGCTTGTTTCCGTTTCTGACTTTTCAAACCTTTCCCTTCGGCGGCCGGTTTGGCTCGGAAGGCAACTCATTTTTGATTGTCGGCAGATCGAAGAACATATAGGGGGGGTATTGGCTGTGTACATATACAAGCAAGTAATATGGGATTGCCGGGTCGATATCGGCGATAAACTGGCTATTTTCTTGATTTCCTCAAGTCTATGTATCCCGGAATGAGTAAGGTCGACGCGCGGAGGAAGGAGGTTTGAGCAGGGGCATTGCGTCTCTTGTAGGGTCCTCCCAGTTGTTTGATGTTCTCGAAGGTGGCTAGGAGGTATCCCTCGATTTCGCCCCTCTGGCGTAGTTAACCTTGACGATCGTGTGAAACCGGGGAATATTGACTGCAGTCGCCTGTCGGAAGTATATATCTCCATTCATAATTGAACTGGATGAGGGCCCTGTAACCCTCGGCTCTTTCTACCAGTCTCCTGTAGATCGCCTTTGCGATATTGTAATAACTTTCTCTCTCCGTTTCCCGGATTCGCTTGTTTAGTTTATCCATCTTGATGCCGTAATTGTTGGTCGGCATAATCTCGGGACGTACACTGTCCTCCCGTTCGCTTTAAAAATTATGGAACTGATTTGGACTGTAAAGATGGTGCGGGGGGAGGGATTTGAACCCTCGAACCCCTGCGGGAAAGGATCTTGAGTCCTTCGCCTTTGGCCTGACTTGGCTACCCCCGCAACGCACCAGATATATAGAAAATGAATCTAGAGTTATATTTCTTATCTGATTCCGGTTAGTAAAGTGTGGATTATTTATATATCCTGATTCTAACCCAAAAAAGGACTCGGAAGTTATGACTGATTTCGAAATCCGGAGGAGTTTCGAGCATCTCGACAGACTCTCCTATGAAATTGGCCCCAGACTGGCGGGAGGCGACAGGAGCCGTAAGGCGGCCGACTACATTCGAGAGAAGTTCGAGGAGTTTGGTCTGGAGACAGAACTCCAGGAGTTTGAATTCGCTGAGGGCGTCCTTCACTTCAGGCTCAGATCGCTCGTGCTTCTTGCTGCTTTTGTCCCTGTGTTTTTCTTGAATCCTTGGATTTCTATCCTTGTCCTGGCTGGGGGATACGCCTTGGCCTTCAAAATTTCTTATCTTATACCCCAAAAGAGCACCGCGAACGTTCTGGGAATTCTAGAGCCTGAAAATGGTGCCGAGAGACGGGTCGTATTAGGGGCCCACTATGATTCCGCGAGAGCCAGCAAGGGTAGAAGATGGACCATCCTCTACAGACTGTTTTTTCTCCCAGTTCTGATATCTTTTTTTCTGCTTTCAATCCTAAGATTTTTGATTCCCGGCACGGCGTGGATCATCCTCATGGGGATATTGGCTATTCCGTACTTTTTCGTGTTTTTGCTACCATTCTGGGTATTTTCCGACTTGGGGGCTCCGGGCGCAAATGACAATGCATCAGGAGTCGCAGTACTGCTAGAAGCCGCAAGGGTTCTCTCTGATTCCCCGCCGGAGGAGACTCGGATTGACTTCGTGGCGTTTGGCGCAGAGGAACAGGGACTGAAGGGATCTAAGTTTTTCGCGGAAAATACCGGCTCTTTTGATTATCTCCTGAATTTGGATTCAGTTGGTGGGGGGGATTTACTCTCCTTCGTTGAGGGAAATGGGGTAATAAGGACGCACGAGACCGATAAGGATTTGAATGAAAGGTTGAGGGAGGAATTCGATGTAGAGGGGTTTTGGGCTCCTTTCTCCGGACACGATCACGTCCCCCTACTAAAGAGGGGTTTTGGCGCCACGACGCTTACTTCCAGGGATGATTTAGAGAAGAATGCCCTTGATCAGCTCCTTGAAGATATTTTCGGACTGGAAAATGTCAGAACGATGAGACACTCAACCCTTCACTCTTTGGAGGATGTTCCGGACGATATCAAGCTGGACAACATTGGAAGATCCGGGGACATTGTCCTTTCCTTGGTTGGCGATGAGGAGTAAAGCTTTAACGGCTTTTTCTAGGACCATTCTCATGGAGGTGATCGTTTGAAGATAGGCGTGATTGCTGATACTCATGACAATCAGGAGTCGGTCGCAGCCGCTGTGGAGTTCTTCAACTCCGAGGGAGCCGAGCATGTCCTGCATGCCGGCGATCTTGTCTCACCCTTTACTGCTTCCAAGTTTGAGGACTTGAAGGCGAAGCTTCATTATGTGTGGGGAAACAACGAGGGAGCCCGAGAGCACGTTCGCAGGAACCTTGAGAGGATAGGCACCGAGGTGTACGGTAACTTCGCGTCGCTCAAACTGGATGGATGCAAAATAGCAATGCTTCACGGGGAGCACGAAGAAGTCGTGGAGGCCTTGGCCGAGAGCGATCGTTACGATGTCGTGGTTCGAGGACACACGCATGACCCAGGGGTGGACAAGAAAAAAATGGTGATCAATCCCGGCCCCGCCTCTGGGTACCTGCAAGATAACCGAACTGTGGCCTTACTGGACACTGAAGACCTAGAGGCGGAAATAATGGAAATTTAGGGATCGATTTCCTACATACTCTCTTCGATTTTTTGTTTACTTTTCTCTCTTGATCTCCGTGTGTAAATATGTAATTAAATGACCGATTAATAAATAGTGAATAAATAAGAAGGTAGTGATAAATTCAGAAGAAGATGAGGGCCCTTATCCCCTTCTGTTTAATTTGTTCCCGTTCTCTTGGTTAACTAGTTTTATTTTCTGCTATGTCTCCTGCGATTGGGAGTTTGTATCTTTCTCCTTGGTATGCCTTGTACATCATCAATAACCATATTATGAATACTATAAGCCAAATCAACGAGCTAAGAAACCGAAGCGGTGAGAATACCCCACCATGATAACCCATACTAAAGAAGGGGGAAGTCGCTGCTCCTATTATCCAAAGCGAAAGGAAGACAATAATAGATTGTATCGCGTGAAATCTCACGAATTTGCTCTTCTTTTCTATCAGCAAAAATATTATGCCACTCAACCAAAATAGCACATAGCATAATGCCCCTTCCACGTTTTCTTCCAATCCTACGTCCGTTTTTCCCTTTCCATCAGCCATTTTTTCACCTCCTTATCTAGTATTGGGCTTAAAAGCCTTTTTCTGTTAATATGCCATTTAATTTACATTTTGGTATTTTTAATTGATAAAATTACCGGAAAAAGGGTAAATATTTATTCTAATTTCAACAAGCTCTTATTAATGATTGGTCAAGGATTTGATTACAGATATGATTAAAAAGGGCGATAATAAGCTGGTTTGGATTCTTCCATCGTTGTTTCTATTAGTTTTTGCCTTAATATTTAGCACGAACTTGGTTTTTGCGGCAGAACCTGGCGATGATTTCGATACAGCGGGAAAGTTAGAAGTTCCAGGAGACTTTTCCGGTGAGCTTACTGAGAGTAACGATGAGGATTTCTACAAGATATCTTTGGATCCGGGTTCGATTGTTGAGTTTGAGTTTACTCCGGATTCGGAAGATGGTCAGAAGTTAGAGTTTTACAACCCGAGTGGTGATCGTGTCTTTTACAAGGATGTCGACGGAGGAGTTACAGAGACCGAAAGTTATGCATTAGAGAGCGATGCTGAAGCCGGTTACTGGTTCGTTGGGGTCAGTGGTCCATCCGGCTGGGATTACGACGGTGGTTACATGTTAAATGTTTCGATAGAAGGAGAACCAGAGCCCGAATTCGAGTTTTCCAATTTTAGAGTTGAGCCTGGTGAAGTGTATGAGGGCGAGGAAGTGGAGCTGAATATTGATGTGAGCAATGTTGGAGAGGCTTCCGGTGAATATACTGCGGAGTTCTTTATTGACGATGAGAGTGTTGGCTCCGATACGGTGACTGTAGCAAGTGGAGAGACAGAAACCGCATCAGTCAGCCTCGTAGAGGACACTGAAGGAACTTACACAATCCAAACCGAGGACCAGGTCACTGAACTTGTAGTTAAAAAAGAATCAGGTTTACCTTGGATGCTGATAATATAGGTATCCTTGTCCTGGTTATTGTTGTAGGTGTTGTTCTATATGTCTCGAAGGGCAGAAGCGAATAGATTTGTTGGGAATAGTAATTATTCTATTCCCTTCAACACTTTTTTAATATTATTTTTGACAAATTGCCAGTAAGCGGTTTATTCATTTTAAATGATTATAATTTTCTCTTTTGGTTCTTGAAACTACGTAAGCTACTAGTAGATATTTTTTCGTTTCCGACTAACACAACTGTTTAAAGTTTCAATCTTGCTATAATGGTGAGTAGCACTCCAATGAATCCAGGTCCTATTGAAAGAATTCGGTCAGCTAGCGTTCCCGAAATTGCACCTGTAACTAGCATTATGATGAGTCCTATAATACCCATTCCAGCTCCAAGTCCAACGATTAACTTCCCCGTTAGGCTGTGTCCGGAAGCGATTACACCCGTTCCAGCTAAAACAGTGAAGCCCCCAGCGCCCGCTATTATCCCAAGTACGCTTAGGATCACCGAAAAAACTTCTGAGTAATCATCGGTCACTCGTTTCTCCACGAAGTCAAAAATCATCCGGTAAACCGTAACATCGCCCGCCACGGAACCGATAATCATCAGAATCCCGCCCAAGCCACAAATTGCCAACCATTTTCTGGCCATTAAATCACCCTGTTTAGGTTATAGAGGTATAAAACATTAAATTTATGCTCTCTTTGGTTTTTCTTTTGTTGCTTGATAGGCAGTTGATTAAAAAGTTGGAGTTTCAACTTCTCAAGACGTTTGCCATGGCTGAGAGAGTATCTCCCGAATTTTCCGCCGCGTCGGAAATGGATCCGAACTTTTCAATGAGTTCCCTAACTTGCATTACTGTTATTGGATCCAGGTACTCTTCGATCTCGTAAATCTTTCGAGCGAGTTCGTCTTCCTTTTCATCGGATTTTCGTTCCTTTCTGTGGACTTCCTCTGCCTTCTCCGCTGCTTTATCGATGTCGTTTATCAGCAGACCTACTGCATCGTCCAGAGTTTTGGCCGATTCTATTGCTCTTTCCGCCAACTCCACTAGATCGGTTCCAATGTTTTCAATCCCCGCCTTTTCCGATGCATCCGAAAGTTTTTCGAAGGTTACGGGTCTACGGTCGATTTCATTAATGGTTTCCTCAGCTATATCGGCTATGTCGTCTATTGATTCCGCAAGCCTAGAGAGGTCTCCTCTGAAAGTGGGCAAAAATGCTTCGCCTCCACCTAACTTTAGTTCGAAATTGAATCCATGTTTGTCCGCCTTGGATTCGAGATCCCTTACGTTTTCTAGATGCTTTTTGGCGGTTTCAAAATCCAGTTCTGAGTATGCTTGAACTCCCTTTTTGAATTCCTTTACAGACTCAACTACAGTGCTGGAAAGGTTTGTTATGATGTCGAACGTCTTCTTTTCTCTTCTTCCTCCAATCGGTAGAAGGGCGATCTGAATTAAATTAATTTCCATCACCTTTATGCCATTTAAGGTAGGGACTTTTAAACTTTTTTTAGCAGTAAATGGTGTGGGAATCCCGTGTCAGGATTTGAATACTACTCAAAGAAGGGATACTTCAAGAAATCAATACCCTTTCTAGCTTTGGGAGTTGCGATAATATTTCTTCTTGCTGCTTTGACGGGTATTGATAAGGTAATAAATGCAGTTTCTCAAACAAGCAAGCGTATTTACGCAGTTGCTTTTCTGGTACAGGTAACAGCGATCCTGACGTGGCTGGCTAAGTGGAAGGTGTTGGCGGGGTCAATTGGTCTTACTGTAAGGACGAGGCGGATGTTTCCCATACTTCTTTCAGGCATATTCGTTAACACGGCCGTTCCAAGTGCTAGTGTGGGTGGAGAGCCTTTAAGGGGATATATTTTCTCTAAGATAGGTAAAGTTCCAATCGATCAGAGCTTTGCTACAATAGCGGCGGATAAGGCCGTTGATGGCATTCCTTTTTCGATTATATTGATGCTTTCTCTATTTTTTATATTGAGAATGGCTGAACTTCCATTTTACGCAGTAATACTTCTCGTTCTAGCATCTTTTTTAGTAGTGTTTGGCATAATTGTTTATCTTTATTTTATATTCCATCCTGAACCGGCTAAGACCGTTATTTTCTGGTTTATCAACAAGCTAAGTAGAATTATTTCGAAATTTAGGCCCATTGAGTACATAAAGGACAAAATAGAGTACTTCATGACCGGGTTCGGGATAAAGGCTAGGGAGATTTTCAGTAATCGTGAAAGGCTTTTGCTGGCATTGCTTTTGGCTTCTATCTATTGGTTTTTGAATTTAATGAGAATGTGGGTTGTCTTTCAGGCCATGGGAGAGTCCGTTTCCTTTTGGGCGATAGGTGTTGCTACAGTTATGGGATTGGTGATACACTTGATACCGATTCCTGGTGGACTGGGTGTTGTGGAAAGCGTTTATACTTTTATATTTAGTGCTGCAGGCGTTTCGCCCGGTGCCGCGTTTACTGCTGCAATACTCGATCGAGGGATATCCTTCTGGTTCACTAGCCTCTTTAGTGCTGGGGGAATAGCGTGGTCGGGATTGAAGCTTTCTGATATAAGGGAGGATTAATCCTCAGGTTTTCTAATTAGACGTGTACCACAGGCCTCACACTTTAGGATGTCTTTGCTGTAGACTCGTCCGCAGGCGGGGCATTCCTTCTTCCACTTATATATTTCGTCTATTCCTGGCTTTGCAACTTCCGAATATTTTATTTCCAGTATTTCGGACAGATTCTGGATAGCGTAGTCGTCTGTGACTATTACTGGTTTTTTTCCTTCCGCTTTTAATTCGTGAGCAAGAGCCAGTATTTTCGTATCCGTTTCCGATACTCTGTCGTTGGTTTTCTGGACCTCCTTTTTCACTTCTTCCATGGCTTGGGGAGATGGTTCCTTTACTTTTACTTGCCCTGATCTTATCCCTGTCTCCAATTTTAGCCTAGCTGACAGACTTCTGGCCTCCTCCAGTATTTGAGGGACGATGTATTGAGTGTTTTTTTCTAAATTAGGTGTGTATCCCCCGATTAGTGCCGAAGTATCGGGAATAAGGACTTCTTCAGTCAATTTACAACTTCTCCTTTATTTTTTCGTAAAACTTATTTCCCCAATTGAAAAATTTAATTTCAAGGTCCGATTTTTTGAAGCGGATCAGGTCACCTTTTTTAGCTACATTTTTCACCTGTCCGTCAACAGTCACATCCGCTTCTCTGCCTTCGCCTAAAAGTTCAACTTCTATTTTGCTAGACATCGGGCAGACTAGAGGCATTGTTTTAGGTCGGTGAGCGGAGAGAGGTGTTATGACGAATGCATCCAGGTCCGGTGCTATGATAGGACCGCCCGCAGCCATTGAGTAAGCTGTGCTCCCTGTGGGAGTAGATACGATTAATCCGTCCCCCATGTTCGTTTCTGCCTCCTCCCCGTTGATACTCAGCTTAAAGGGTAAAATTCGGCTCGGCTCCTTTGACCTTATGACTCCCTCGTTCAGCGCATTTGCTAGGTGCTCTCCGGAGACTTCCACAGCAAGGGTTTTTTTTCGTTTTACCCCAAGTTCCCTTTTTCTGAGTTTATCTAGTGCTTTTTCAATTTCATCCGGCCTGACATCTGCTAAAAATCCTTTACCCCCCATGTTTATTCCTAGGATTGGAGCATTTGGGGATTTTTGGAGCGTGTAGAGGACAGTTCCGTCTCCTCCTATAGTTACCATTGCTTCGGGATCCATATCTGCGATTTTTACCCCGGTCCGATCGAATTTTTCAGCGATATCTGGCGTGAGAATTATCTCCTCTCTGGGAAATTTTTTCAATATCTTTTCTACAACTTTCAGGAATTTATTTGAGTCGGATCGAGTGACTATACCTATCTTCATAAGCTCCCTTAATCTTTTTTTTCTGAAGGATTTAATCTTTGCCGATGACGTTCTGCTTGACTCTAACTTTTCTTGGGATTGAAGGACCAAGCACCTTTAATTAAGCTCCATCTATCTATCGGCAACACCTTTTCTGAAATTTTCCGCTAGCATACTCAGATGGTAAGGTTTTTTCCTTTTTGACTGGGTGAATTAGTATACCCTTACTGATTTGAAGTGAATTGATTTTTCCCCGTGCTGTAATTTGAGTGTGGAAAGCCATTTGAACAATAAAAAAGAAAGTGTTTTCTGGTAATAATTTTGAAGATTGATGCTGTAAATATTTTAAAGGTAGTTCCAATACAAAACAAGGAAGGGATTTGATGGGAAGAGAAACTTTAATGGTAAAGGACTTGGATTCTGGGAATTATGTTATCGTAAATGAAGAGCCTTGCGTGGTGACAAAAAAGTCATCCTCCACTCCTAAGAGCAACGGTGATAATGATAAGGAGAAAATCTATGTGGAGGGGATTTTTGACGGCCAGAAAAGAACTTTCGTTAAGGAAATCGACGATGAGGTCGAAGTGCCGCTCATAGAGCGAAGTGATGCTGAGGTGCTCGCTTTATTAGGTAATAGTGCTCAACTTATGGATTTGAACAGTTATGAAACTTTCGAGCTCTCCATTCCCTTAGAACTTCGAGGGGATTTAGAGGAGGGAGACGAAATAGAGTATATTCAGGCGATGGGCAGGAAAAAAATTGAGAGAAAAAAAGGATAGGTTCTTTTTTGTTTTATTTTCTGTGCACCCTTAATGTGAAACGACTACGAGTTTAAGGTCCCGTGCATTGACCGTCTTTCTTCCGTCCTCTTCGCAGGACTTTACTGCTCCTTTTGCTATCTCCTTTACAATTTTGTTTACCGCATCTGGAACGTCTCCGGAGACTCTTTCGGCACCGGCGTCCTTAAAAACTCGTTTGATAGTAGCTTTTGGTAGTTCTGCCATTGGTTCACCTCCTGTTAATTTTGGAAAACGGAAATGTGTTCGTTGTAACTTCTTTCCCTTTCCGTTTTGTTCTTTTATTAATTTGAACGGTTCCTCTTTAACTCTTCTAATTGCTTTTTCTCTTCTTTTTTCATCTCGTAGCTGTGACTTTTAGCTGGAAACTCGCCTGATTCTACTTCTTTCCTGAAATTTACTATAGCATCCTTTATTTTGGATTCTAAGTCGACGTATTCCTTTGCAAATTTCGGAGAGATTTCGCTCATGCCCAAGATATCGTTTATTACCAGTACCTGTCCGTCGCAATGGGGTCCGGCACCTATACCTATAGTTGGAATTTCCAGCTCATCCGTGATGGTTTTGCTCACCTGACTTGGTACGGATTCGAGAACCAGGCTGAATACTCCGGCCTCTTCGAGCTTCATGGCATCCTCGTAGATCTTCATGGCCTCTTTTCTGCTTTTTCCTCTTAGTCCGTAGCCTCCGAATTGATGAATTCTTTGGGGGGTTAATCCTAGATGCCCCATGACTGGAATTCCTGCATCGATGATCTTTTTTATTTGTGAAAGGGATTTCTCCCCTCCCTCTATTTTCACGCTTTCCGCTCCGGCTTCTTGGAGGAATCTTCCTGCATTTTTCACGGCTTCCTCTTCGCTTGCTTGGTAGGAGAGGAAGGGCATGTCGGCAATCAAAAGGGCATTCTCAACTCCTCGTTTTACGGCCTTTGTGTGATGTACCATTTCGTCCATAGAGACAGTTAGGGTATTTTCCATGCCCAATATATTGTTGCTGACAGAATCACCAACGAGAATTGAATCAATACCCGATTTATCAACCAGTTTTGCGGTAGGGTAATCGTAAGCTGTAAGCATCGTGATTTTTTCATTTTTTCGCTTCTTTTCTTGAAGGGTTTTTATTGAAACTTTTTCTCCTGACATTTTTTTGCTTCCTGTATCCAAATATGTTTCTTCTTGATTTTATGGTTTTAAAAGAACGTATTCGCGTGTACTTCTCCAATGTATTTGAGTAAAGATAAGAATCTAGATTCTTCTATCTCTTTGCGTGTTGAAGCATTTTATTTAGATCGTCGATGATTAGCTCTATTCCAAGTTTTGCTATCTTAGGGTTGTTGGGCAGGCAGAAAATCAGTTTTTTATTCTTAGTGCCTGCTGTGCTTCTGTCCAATAAACTGAAATTTTGAAGTTTTTGCTCTGAATAGAATCTTAATAACTCACCAAACCCGGGTATTTCTTTATCGAAAATTTCTCTCAGGATATCGGTCGTCTTATCCTTTCGCTCTATCCCAGTGCCACCTAAGGTAAAAATTACATCCGATTCCGAGTTTTCTATAATTTCTTGGGTCTTCTTTCTATAATCTTTGTGAACTTCGACGAATTCCGTCTCCGATATGGATTTATTGTGTTTCACTGAATTCAAGACAGCTTCTTTTAGTTTTTGTTTCTCTTCTCCATCCGTCGGTCCGCTTGAAATGATAGTGACGGTTATTTCGTCTTTCTTTTTTGTTGAGTTTGACTCCTTCATTTTGTTTTTCCTTTTTTGTATTTGGATCTGGAAATTTATTTTGAAGTCGATTTTTTAAGGTGTTTTACCATTTTGCCTGTCATTGAGTTTAGGTTTCTCTTGTTGTTGAATTCTTTTAGAACATCTTCCAGCTCTGCTTCATCTTTCTTCGATAGCTTCTTTATTCTATCTGTTAGCTCGGGAAGGGCTCTGACTACATTATCTACGATGGTTATGTCGGCGGCTTGGGCCGTTCTGGAAAGCGGATTAAGATCGATAGTTATAACTTTCTTTCCCGCATCAACGAGTGCTTCTGTTCTGTCTCCGTCCTCTAGAGGGACTATTACGGTGTCTGCGGACTTAATTCCCCGTTCATCCACTACCCTTCTATGGCTCTTGATCTCCGGTATTTCGGAAAAGAACTTCTCTTCATTACCCAATACTTTTTTTACACCTTTTTCCAGCAGGTGCTTTGCTATTTTGTTTCTTCGCTTTTTTGACCTATGAAATAGATTTACCTCAACATTTATGCCGGTTTCATCCGCCATTTCGGCTATTTCCTTAGCTACAAGGGCAGCAACGTTTCCGTTCACTGATATAATAGGGTTTTTGGACGCTAGAATCATTGCGGAGGCCGCCGTTATCGCCTCGCGGGCTGGCTTCGTGGTCCTTTCACCTAACATGTAATCGAAGGCCTCCCCTCTCCCGTGGGCGGATAGTCCTTCGGGGGTTACAAGCCCCTTTTTGAATCCGGCGGCTATTTTTTCTCTTATCTGGAGGGATTCGGCCCTTGGGTGATTTGGGTCTACGTCCGTCATGTGTTGAACTCCTTGGATGTCTAGTTTTTTTTTAAGATACTTATTTTTTTAAGGAGCATGTGGACTCTTGGCGAGTCATCGTACCACTAGAATGCAAAGTAACTTAAGAAGCCACCCTATAAAAATAGAAAGATAGAATGTCCGAAAAACCACATGTTAATTTAGCGATCATTGGACACGTTGACCACGGTAAGTCAACTCTTGTCGGCCGATTGCTCTTGGAAACGGGCGTTATTTCGCCAGAGGATCTGAGCGAGGAGGCCGAGACCTTCAAATTTGCATGGGTCCTTGATCATCTGGAGGAGGAGAGAGATAGGGGACTCACAATTGATGTGGCATATGAAAAACTGGAAACCT
The DNA here is from genome assembly GCA_046538535.1 of Hadesarchaea archaeon. GTDB lineage: Archaea > Hadarchaeota > Hadarchaeia > Hadarchaeales > JAGGTB01 > CAYLJV01. The sequence goes on from JBKHIS010000009.1 coordinate 14,187, forward strand.
CCGAGAACATGCTTACTTTGATCGATGCTCCAGGACATTCAGACTTCGTCAAGAACATGATTACAGGTGCAAGTCAAGCAGACGCAGCTGTTTTGGTCGTTGCCGCAGATGATGGTATCATGCCCCAGACGAGAGAGCATGCGGCTTTAGCGTATACCTTGGGCGTCAGTCAGCTCGTAATTGCAATAAACAAGATGGATAAGGTTAATTATGATCGTGCAATTTATGAGGAGCTTAAGGGGAAGATTCTTCCTCTCCTAGAGAACATCGGCTACAAAAACGTGTCCGATTTTCCCGTGATTCCCGTCTCGGCCTATCAAGGCGTAAATGTGGCTGAGCCGAGCGAAGAGCTGGATTGGTATGATGGTCCTAATATTTTATTGGCATTGGAGAAGTTACGGGAGGCCGAAAAGCCCGTGGATAAACCTTTGCGGGTTCCGATTCAGGATGTTCATTCTGTTACGGGAGTTGGCACCGTTCCGATTGGGAGAGTTGAGACCGGCACTCTGAGGGTGGGTGAATCATTGGTTTTCAATCCTCCAGGGGTTCGTGGTGAGGTGAAGTCGATAGAGATGCACCATGAAGAGATCGAAGAGGCTGAGCCCGGTGACAATATCGGATTTAACGTTAGGGGCGTTTCTAAGGATCAGATAAAGCGGGGAGATGTGGCTGGAGACCCAGAACATCCTCCTACCGTTGCTAAGGAGTTTACTGGAAAAGTGATTATTCTTGAAACACCCACGTATATTACTCCTGGATTTACACCGGTGTTCCACTGCCAGTCAGCCCATGTACCTGGCGAAATTATAGAAATTATCCAAAAGGTCGATTCTAGTAGCGGCCAGGTTATCGAGGAAAATCCCGATTTTCTGAAAAAGGGCGAGGCAGGAAGGATACGTGTGAAACCCACGAAACCTATGGTGATGGAGACAGCAAATGATTTTCCACAGCTTGGGAGATTTGCAGTAAGGCATGGTGGTAAGACTATTGCCGCTGGCATTTGCACCGATCTGGTCGAAAAGTGAGAGTAGGGAGAAGTATCGAAACTAAAATCTTCTCGGATAGGATCCAATAACCTTTAGCGTGGCGACTTTTGCCTTTATGTTTTTAAGCGTTTCCTTAACTTTTGGATCCTTTCTATGTCCCTCAAAGTCTATGAAAAATAGGTAGTCTCCGAGGGCTTTCTTGGAGGGCCTTGATTCTATCTTGCTCAGGTTAATATTTCTCTCAGAGAACTCCTTTAGGATTTCGTAGAGAATCCCGGGTCGGTCTTCTTCTGTGTAAAAAACAATTGATGTTTTGTCTTCTCCGGTGGCTTCATGATCTTCTTTGCTCAAGCAAAGGAATCTTGTCTCGTTTTCGGTGTCATTTTCCTTCAGATTACCCTTGAGCACTTTAAGATCGTACAGTTTCGCGAGTCCTTTTGAACCTATTGCCCCCATAAATGGCTCTTTATCTTTACTAACCTGTTTTGCTGCCTTTGCTGTCGATTCAACGCTTATTAGTTCGGCTTCAGGCATCTCCTTTTTGAGGAAATCCTTGCATTGCTCCAGCGCTTGGGGGTGGGATAATACTTGCTTTATACCTTCTATTCTGGCGTTCTTTGTGCCAAGCAAGTGGTGAACTATTTCTATTACGATTTCCGCTTGGATTTTTACATCCAGCCAAGCAAGTGCATCGAGAGTTTCTCCTACAGACCCCTCCCTGAGACTTTCCACGGGTACCACTCCTATTGGTACATCCCCTCTCTCGACAGCCTCCGCTACGTCGGTGATAAGTGTATAAGGAACTATCCTGATTTCATCTCCGAATTCCTCTCTCGCGGCGACTTCTGAGTAGGTGCCCCGCGGTCCTAGGATCCCTACCTTCATTCTTTATCCTCCTCATTTTCCCCGTAAAGTTTCTTATAAGCTTTTTTTATGTTATTCATACCGAGCCTCTTCCTTGACTTTCGAAATATCTCTTTGATTTCGTCAATATCACCATCGGCTAGTGATTCATCGATTGCGTTGCAAGACTTTATAAGCTTTGTTCGGGCGAAAGAAGAATAGCGGTTCTCTTTTTGGATGTCGCCACATAGTTCAGGGGTTTCCTTAAGGAAGGCACGACAGGAATTAAGAAGACCCTCGAGCATTGGCGTCTTGTATTTAAGGGCTTTTTCGGATTTTTCCATGTGGTTGAACGCCGAGAGGTATGACAGCATAGTATAATGGGTAAGGGATTGTATGATTGCCATTAGTTTATCGTGTTCGGCAGCTTCCATTTCCTCTATATTTGCTCCCATTTCCGACAGCGATTTTCTGAATTTCCGGTATTTTTCACCGACTTTGACTGGCACTGAGATTATGTTTCTATCCTTTAGGTTCTCGGCGCCGGGGCCAAACAACGGATGAACGGATGCCAGTTCCGATTTCGTATTTACTTGTTTCATTTTTTTTACGGGCGATTCCTTGACAGAGGCTATATCAATTAGTAGTGAGTTCTCCTTTGTGTGAGAACAAGTCTCCTCTATGACATCGGCCGTTTTTGTGATGGGCACGGATATCAATATTATGTCTCCTACAGAGGCAGCTTTTTCATTGCTATCGTGTGCCTTTGCATGTAGTACCTCGGCCAGTTCTCTTGCTTTTTCGGTCTCGGCGTCTGCAAGAGATATTTCCCACCCCATGTTTTGGAAAAATTCCGCGAACCATTCCCCCATTTCCCCTACCCCGATAATGGAGATTCTCATTGGGTTTCCTCCATGGATCGTCTCGCGGCCTTCCTCATTGTTTTGATGGGTGGACTTCTCCCTGTCCATATTTCGAATGCTGAGGCCCCCTGTTGGACTAGCATTTCCAGCCCGTCTATCGTTTTGGCTCCGGATTTTTCGGCTTCCCTAAGAAGCCTTGTCTTTACGGGATTGTATACGATGTCCATCACGGTCAGTCCTGAGTGCATTTGCGCTGATTTGAGGATGGTCTCGTCATCTTTGGGATGCATTCCGACCGAGGTGGAATTTATAAGGATATCCGATTCCTTAAGCACTGTTTTTAATCTTTCCTTGCTCTGTTCAACGTTTTTTACTCTTTTCCCTGTTTTTTGGGTTATTTCATTAGCTAATTCCTTTGCTTTTTCCGATGTACGGTTTGAAACCGTTATTCTGGCTCCTTTCTCAGCTAAAGTGAAGGCTATGGCCCTCGCGGCTCCACCAGCACCGAGTATTAATGTTCTCTTGTCCTCAGGTTTTTCGGCTTCGGATTTCAAAGCCCTTAGTGCTCCTCTCCCGTCAGTATTGTAACCCTTTGTTTTTTCGGATATTTTTATGGTATTTACAGCTCCGATTTTTTTCGCCGTTTCATCAATTTCATCGATGTGTTTCATAATTCTTCTTTTATGAGGTATGGTTACGTTAATGCCTTTGATTCCGAGAGCTTTTAGTCCCTTCATCGCTTCGGAAAGTCGATTTTTTGGTACTTTGAATGCTACGTAAACGTAATCCAAATCCATGGCTTCAAGTGCGGAGTTTTGCATATGAGGGGATACGCTGTGTTCTACGGGATCTCCTATTAGACCCAAAATATTGGTATTGCCCGTGATCATGGTATCAGAAAAAGTTAGTGTATGTTTGTAAAAATCTCTTTCCTTTGTTCATTTTTGAAATTTTCTTAACATCTTCTTTGCGTTGGACAAATTAAGCTGTCCCGGGGCTGTTTTTTTATCTATTGATGCATAAACAATGGGGGAGTTTAGGAGCGGTGAAACTAATCTTGTGAATTTGCCCTTTTCACCCATGGCAAAGCTTATTATTGGTTCATTGATGCTCTTTGAGCTTTTGATAAGGAATTCTATACTTTTTAACGAGTCTTGATACGTTTTGGCGAACCCTATTATTTTTCCGAAGTCGCTTTTTTGGGTCATTTTTTCGGCCATTTTTATGGCTCTGTCGGTATCGGGAAATCTCTTGAAGTCATGAAAGGAGCAAATCGTGCTTGTTTCATTTTTCTTCGCTTCCTGAAGGACTTTGTTCCGTAATGATTTTGATGTCGAAAACTCTATGTCCACGCATGAGACCCCTACCGATATCGATTTAAGCAGGAGTTCGACTCTTTTTCTTTCGCTCTCTTTAAAGTAACCTCCTTCTCGCGAAGTTCTGTTGGTTATTATCAAAGGGATGTCCGCCGACAGGATCGACTTCCATCCTTTATAGTTTTTTAGCTTATCTATTCGCAGCTCTGCGATGTCCGCTTCTCTATCTATTGCCTCTTGGACTCCTTTGTTCAGTTGGTTTACGTCCTCCCCGATCACGGAAACGCAAATTGCGGGGGTTTCTATTTTCTTTTCTCCAAAGGGAATTTTATTCATTTTTTTCCTACGTAAGTTGAAGTAAGGTACGTTTCTCTTTCAATAGTATAAAAAGAGCTCGTTTTTGCTATTTTTCTATGAGCGTTTCATCGACTTTAGCCCCGAAGTGGCGTCCGCCCTCCTGCAGGTTAACTAGCACCTCGTCTCCGGGCTCGAGTTCGGCTACCGATATTGGTTCACCTTTACTGTCCACCAGATTTATCGTTTCGGCATTCTGGAGCAGGGTTTTGACTTTTTTCCCGTCGTGTTCAGCTTCTATCAACAGCATGGGTCTTCTCTCGATCTTTACCCGTCCAACTATTGCCTTTTCCGTCTCGCCCTTGGAGTTTACTATCAATACTTCGTCACCGCTTTCGAGCTCGGAGAGGTACTTCGTTTTACCACTAGGAGTCTGGATGTATGCATGAACACCACCTGCGTTTACTCTGAATGGCCTTGCCTCGACGTACTCGGTCTCTAGGGTCTCCGAATGCACCAGAAATAGTCCGTCCGATTGGCTTCCTATTAGCATTCCTTCCCCTATGTTCATGAGCGATGAAGTATCGATACATGCGCGGTCCCCCATGCCGGCAGGTTCTATTCTGGTTATTTTACATGCTGTAAGCTCTATTTTTCTGGATTCTAGCTCTTCTATTGCTTCGCAAGTTTGTCTTATCACCTCTAGCCCTTCATTGCGTGGATCCAAAAGCACGCCATCTGCCCCAATTTCAAGCGTCTCTATGGCGGTTTTTGCTTCCTCGGCGGATCTCACTCCGGTAAGAACGTTGGACCTTTCATCCTGTAGTTCGGCAAGTAAGTTTTCGAGAGGTATAACTTTCCAGTCCTTTCCTATCATTACCAAATAATCAACAACTTCACCTGCCTTTGTTGCGGCCTTTTCCATCTCCTTACCCGATATTTCCACAATCAAGGATGTTTCGCCTTTTTCATCCTCCATTTTCGAAATCGCTTCATCTATTTCCGAAGGAGTTTCGGCTTTTATTAGAAAGATGTTCGCGTTCCTCGATTGAGATATCAGTGTGATGTCTCCCAGCTTTCTGGCGTTCTCCAGGTCTCCCTCTTTTACAACTACTCCATCTGCTCCTGCCTCAAGGGCCGAGGTAACGTACTTCTTTCGGTTTTCCCATGACTCTTCCCAATCTGCTCTTACCCAGATGCTTTTTTCCAATATCGCCACCTACCAGAATAGAGCTTATAGGTCCTCGACTGCTTCTTCGGCGGTAGCTCCTTTGTGCACTATTTTAGAAAGAGCCCCGACCATGTTGCTTGGGTTTTCGTGCTGGAATACGTTTCTTCCTATGGATACTCCTGCTGCTCCGGCTCGTATGGCGTTTTCTGCCATTTCAAGTATTTCTTGATCCGTTTCTGCTTTTGGGCCGCCTGCGATTACTACAGGGACTGGACAACCTTTTACGACTTCTCTAAATGACGATATCGAATCGGTGTAGCTGGTCTTTACGATGTCCGCTCCGAGCTCGGCTCCGACTCTGGCGGCGTGGGCTATGTTTTCCACGGAAAATTCGTCTTCTATATTTTCCCCTCTAGGGTACATCATTGCTATTAAGGGAACACCCCAATCGGCGCAAGCCTCTGCAACTCGTCCCATTTCTCTGAGCTGTTCGGATTCGTTTTTGGATCCCAGATTTATGTGGACCGATACCGCATCTGCGCTCATTGCAACGGCCTCCTCTACGGAGGTTACTATCACTTTGTTGTTGGGTTCTGGACCCAGACTCGTGCTCCCGGATAGGTGGACGATTAGACCTATATCCTTTCCGTAACCTCTGTGGCCGGCCTTGATTATACCCTTGTGGAGAAGCACTGCGTTGGCTCCTCCCTCTGCCACCTTGTTGACGGCTCCGCTCATATCTTGGAGTCCTTTGATGGGTCCCTGGGTTATACCATGGTCCATTGGTACAATGACTGTCCTGTTAGTTTCCCGATTCATGATCCTTTCAAGTCTTACCTTTTTTCCAATTTCTGTCAAATCAATACCTCCTCTATTTCTTATTCGTAGGGAGTTAAAAAGTATGTTTCCGGAAATAATAAACCCTCTCAGACTATTAATCCATAACGATAAAATGCCTGATTTGGTCGTCAAACCTTCCAGGGTCAGTGGTCATCTCAGAGCCCAGCCTTCGAAAAGCTACACCCACCGTCTCTTGTCGGCGGCTCTTCTCTCTAGTGGAAAGAGCAGACTGAACCGTCCGCTTTACAGCTTTGACACAAGATCTACGGTTGAGGCGGTTGGATTTTTTGGTGGCAATGTATCGAACACCGAGGACGGATGGATGGTCGAGGGGATGGGAGGAGATTTACGCCCCGGTAACAGTGAAATAGATGTCGGAAATTCAGGAACAACCATTCGATTAATGACGGCGATATCCTGTCTCTCGTCCGAAAGAGTTAGACTCACGGGAGATGAATCAATCCTGAAGAGGCCTATGGGTCCTTTGGTGGATTCCCTGAGGGATCTTGGAGCCTTCGCTAGATGTGAGGGAAAGAAGGGCCGTCCTCCGGTTGTTGTGGGTGAAGGTCTTGAAGGTGGATCCACTTCAATTACAGGAATGGTCAGTTCTCAATTCGTTTCCGCTCTTTTGATGGCGTCTCCCTTTTCGGAGGTAGGTGTGGATCTAGGAATAGAGGAAGGTCTTAAGTCCAAACCCTATGTAAAGATGACCCTTAAGGTACTCGATCTCGTTGGCGCTAGGATAAGAAGTGGGGGGTCTCTGATGAACTTTAGCATTCCGGGCAACCAGGATTTTGAGCCCTTTGAAGTGGACGTTCCCGGTGATTTTTCTTCCGCTGCCTTCCCATTGGGTGCCGGTGCGATCACCGGCGGTCCGGTGGAGGTCACCAATTTGGATCCAGAGGACGTTCAGGGGGACAAGCGGATTCTACGTCTTCTACGGGAATTTGGGGCGGATGTCAATGTAAACGGGAGGTCGGTTAAGGTGTCTAGCAACGGAGGCTTGACCGGTGTTGACGTAGACTGCTCGGATACTCCTGATTTAATTCCCATTCTCTCGGTTCTTGGAGCGGTTGCTGAGGGACGTACGCGTCTTTACAATGCCTCTCATCTGCGGTTTAAAGAGGTGGATAGAATAAGAGCCCTAGCTAGAGAGCTGAGGAAGATGAATGTAGAGGTGGAGGAATTCGAAGATGGATTGGAAATTCGAGGTTCTAGGAGCCTGAAAGGGGGTGAGTTGGACTCGCACGGTGATCATAGACTGCTCATGGCCTTATCTGTTGCGGGCCTCATAGCCGAGGGAGGAGTAAAGATTAGAAATGCTGGATGTATGGGCGTTTCATATCCTGATTTCGTAGATGACATGCAGAACATTAATGCGATGATTGAGCTAGTGAAGTGCTAGGTCCTAGTTTTTACTTATCGAAAGAATTTATAGTCTCATATTGTTGAATTGAAACCGGTGATATAGTGACTGGAAACAGCTTTGGAAAGGTTTTCAACGTCGCAACTTTTGGGGAAAGTCATGGCGAAGCAGTGGGTGTTGTAGTGGATGGAGTTCCCGCGGGTCTTCCCCTATCGGTTGAAGACGTTCAGAGAGACCTCAATCGTAGAAGGCCTGGAAAGAGTGAGGTTGAAACTTCCAGAGAGGAGGCGGATGAGGTAAGGATTCTCTCGGGGGTTTTTGAGGGAAAAACGTTAGGAACGCCGATTGCGATGAAGGTAGAAAACAAGGACGTGGACTCGGAACCCTATAGGAAGAGGAGGTATACTCCGAGACCAGGACACGCTGACCTGACGTATAGACAGAAGTACACTCATGTCGATTACAGAGGTGGGGGCAGGTCCTCAGGTAGGGAAACTGTTGGTAGAGTCGCTGCCGGATCGATAGCCAAGAAGCTTCTGAGTTACAAGGGGGTAGAGGTGGTCGGTCACGTGACCGAAATTATGGATTTGAAGCTAAATGAACGGCCCGATATCGAGACAATTAAAGAGAGGAGAAATATGAATGAGATAAGATGCGCTGATCCCGATTTGGCGGAGAGGATGAAGCAAAAAATTTTGGAAGCTAAACAGGATGGGGACAGTACAGGGGGAATCGTTGAGGTTCTTACCAACGAGTTGCCGGCAGGGTTAGGGGAACCGGTCTTTGACAAGTTGGATGCAGAAATAGCCAAGTCTTTAATGTCCATCGGGGCCGTGAAAGGCGTAGAGATAGGAAAGGGTTTTCAGGCTTCGGAGATGAGAGGGTCGGAAATGAATGACTACCTTGGAGTGGAGGAGGGTAAAATCAAGAGCAGGTCAAACAATGCTGGCGGTGTTTTGGGTGGACTCAGTACTGGTGAAGCTTTGATAGCAAGGGTCGCGGTTAAACCTACTCCTTCCATCGAAAAGTCCCAGAGGACGGTGGACTTAAGGGAGGGGAAGGAGACCGAAATTTCCTTGGATGGCCGGTTCGATCCGAATATTTGTCCTCGTATAGTCCCAGTAGCCGAATCCATGGTTGCAATCGTGCTAGTTGATATGATGCTTAGAGCGGGGGAGCTCGATCCAGATAAGTTTGAGGGATATAATGAGGGGTAAGGCCTCCGCTTGCGGGTCCGCGACCATCGTTAACGCCATTGCTTCCGGAAAGGGCGCGGCTTTTGCGGTAGATTTGAGAATTTACTCTGAGGTAGAACTGAGCGAGAAGGAAGTGGGCGTTACTGGAGAAATAGAGGACTCATCCGAGGATCCGCTTTTAATTGAATGCTGTGTGGAAAAGGTCTTAGAGCACTATGGGATGGAGGAGTTGGGCGGAGTTGTCAGGACTAGTTCAGAACTTCCGACAGCGGTAGGATTGTCCAGTAGCAGCGCTGCGGCTAACGCAACAGTTCTTGCTACTGCTTCAGCTCTTGATAAAGATATATCACCGGAAACTGCTATTGAACTGGGAGTAGAGGCCTCCTTGGATATTGGCGTTACAGTTACCGGTGCATATGATGACGCTTCTGCCTCGTTTTACGGCGGAGCGGTGGTAACCGACAACGATAGCATGGAAATTTTGGAGAAGTTCTCTGTCGATCCCTCCCTGTCTGTTTTAATTTATATTCCACCGGAAAAGTCCTATACATCCGATGTGGACACTGAGAGAATTGAACTGATCGGTGAGCTTGTGGATTCTGCTCACGAGGAAGCATTATCTGGAAATACTTTCGGTGCACTGACTTTGAATGGCTTGCTTTATTCATCTGTTTTGGATCAAGATCCCGATGTCGCTCTTGAGGCCTTGAAGGCAGGGGCGGAGGCGGCCGGGTTAACGGGAACGGGCCCTGCTGTTGTGGCGCTCTGTGAGGGGGAAAAAGTTGATAAGATAAAAAACAGATGGAAAGGAAAAGCGGGCGACATTATACTAACCCGTCCGTCAAGTGAAGGAGCGATAATGGAAAAATGAGCGAAAACGATTTGAGAGATCTCCGGGCGAAGATAGATGAAATAGACGAAAAACTAGTTAATCTCTTGGCTAAAAGGATTTCTGTGGTTGATAAAATAATGGATTCGAAAATGAAAATGGGGAAGGCTGTGAGGGATTTGAAGAGGGAACAGGATGTTATAGAAAAAGTCCGTGAAGAGGCGATTGAGAGGAACTTGGATCCTGATTTTGTGGAGGATCTGATGAGATTAACGATGGCTCATTCCGCAGCCGAAGAGAGAGAGGTCATAGACAAACCTAGCATGTGGGCCCAGGTGGAGAAGGAGTTTTCTGGAAATCCAGCTCAATTGTCCGTGGCGAGGATTCTATATAAATATGGGTTGAGAGCTAAGAAAAATGGCGATGTCCTTTGTGGGGATATTAGAGTTCCTCATGTGCAGATAGCCAAGGAGGCCGGTGTGGATAGACGGGCTGTGGACTCTACGGTGGAGACGATATTCCAAAACGAGTTTTTAACAGGAATATTCTCTAGTTTAAGACCAGTTCCGTACTTAAAGGGAATTGCCCGCCAGCTTGGCTTGGGCTTGATAGAAATCGTGCCTACGGATGCCACTCAGGAGGGTATAATCAGCGAGGTCACTGATGTAATTTCGGATCATGGTCTCAGTGTTCGTCAGTCGATTACGGATGATCCCTATTTTGTGGCCCAGCCTAAATTGACTATAATTACCGGCGAACCAGTTGGCGGCGAGGTTATTAATGAGTTGAGGAAGCTTCCCAGCGTAGATAGCTTAATCGTGTATTAAGCTTCCCGGATTTATAGACTCGGGTTAGATAGAATGGATAGCTGTATCTTTATTGATTTTGATGATTGCTGGAGAAGCTTTTTATTGGACTTTTTTTGACTTTTCATGGGGCTTAAAAATGGATGAAGATATTAGGACAGACTTAATTCTATTTGAGGAGAAGGGAGAACAAAATACTTCGAAATGCTTTGATCTCGTCAAGGATAGGATGGAGGAAAGGGCCGTCGAAAAGGTGGTTGTAGCTTCTACTTCGGGTGAAAATGGGGTAAGGGCTCTGAGGAAATTTGAGGATTTGGAAGTTAAAATAGTTGTTGTGAGTCATCAATTCGGATACAAAAAAGATGGAAAAATAGAGTTTGATGATCAGAAGAGAAAGAAAATAGAGAGAGCGGATAACGCTTCCTTGGTGGTGACTTCTGACTTGCTAACTAGGGTTCCGAAGATGTTTAGAGGCAAATACGGTGGCTCGACTAAACTGGATATAATCGCTGATACTTTACGGATTTTTAGCGAAGGAGTCAAAGTTTGTGTTGAATGTTCCGTACAAGCGACTGATTCGGGTGAGATTTCTCCTGGCGAGGAGGTAGCTGTTATAGCAGGAACCGCACATGGTGCAGATACAGCTGTTATTCTGGAAAGTGCGCATTCTCATAAGTTGTTTGAGTTTGATATTAAAGAGATAATCTGTATACCTCGGGATCGCTAGCTGATAGAATTAAAATTCGTTGTAGGTAAGAATTGCCTTTATGTCCTTTCTGTTCTTGTTCTCTCTTTTTAGTGGGTCTTTCGGATATCCCATGGTCATTAGAGAGATTATCCTGTACTCATCTGGAATTCTTAGCGCTTTTTTCGCTGCGTCCTGATCGAAGGCGCCTATCCAACAGGTGCCAATATCCTCTTCCGCCGCTTTCAACGTTAGGTGGTCTAGGGCAATTGTAAGGTCTACAACACCAGTTGGGACCCTGCATTTCATCTCGTCTTTTGGGTCAAGGCTAACTCCGGCTATCACACAAGGTGCTTCCTTCACCTGTCTTTGATGCATGGCCGCCTCATATAAGCTCTCTTTTACCTCTTCGTCAGTCGCTATCACGAATTTCCAGTCCTGTTTATTACTAGCGGATGGAGCAAACCTAACTGCGTTCATTATCTCCTCGATTTTTTCCTTCGACAGAGTTTTATCGGAGTAGGACCGGACGGACCTTCTCTTCAGAATAGCTTTTCCAACATCCAATTCTAACACCTCCCATTTAATCACTGCGCGCCCTGTTAAATCCGTTTTTTGGTGTTTGATGTGTTGGTTTCCTAATGATTTCTGTTTATCTATTTCCGTGCGAAAACTTGTGAAATTTCATTCGATATCAAAAATACTTTAGGATGGTGGTAGAGATATCTATCTAATATGGGGAGCTTTAGAATCAAGGGTTTTAAGCTGGAATTTCACCTCGATAAAAAGGATTTGTTGGATCGAGTTTCTGACCCAATCTTTGTAGAGGGTCTGCTTGGAGTTGGACAGGTGGGCCTGCTTGCCTCTGACTACCTTGTGGAGGAAATAGAGTCCGTAAAGGTGGGGGAAGTATATTCTCCTCATTTTAGTGAACCCTTTAGGCCGGGGAAGATCCCAGGAGTAGTGTACTCTGAGGAAGGAATGGGGATTTTGAATAGGAATGAAATTTTCTTTATTCCAGGGTTTGATTTATTTGTCTATAAGGGGCTTTATCAGGGCGATTACTGTGAATTTTACTATAGACATGCAAATTTGATGATGGACTTCTGCGAGGACTTTAAGGTTAATAGAGTGTTTACGCTCGGTGGACTAGGTGTAGGAATGGAGAAGGATGAACCGAACACGAGGGCTGTTATAACTGATCCCGTACAGGAGACGGCCGTTGAAGGGCACGCTTCTGTCCTTAAAAGGGAGAAGGACAGGCCGGGCGTAACCGGTTTATCTGGTCTCTTGATCGGTTTAGCTCACAAAAATGACATGGAGGGTATAAGCCTTCTTGGGGAGACACAAGGTGCTTTTCCGGACGCGAGGGCGGCCAAGTCCGTATTAACTAGCCTAACCGGTATACTTGGAATTGATGTTGATTTATCAGGTCTGGATGAAAGGGCCGAAGAAATAGATAGGGAAAAGGAGAAGTTTAGGAAGAGGATGAAATCTATGCAAAGAGGGGAAAGGGGAAAGAGAGAGCCTGGGGATAAGAGATACGTTGGCTAAAGTTTTTATTTTGGATAGTTAACATTCGGTTTTAGCCGAATAACCTGGAAGAGCTTGGGGTCCGCTTTGGGAAACTCCACTATAAATGCTCTATTTTTCATTTTTTCTGCTTGTGCGATTTTCCTCTTTGATCCCGAGAACGTATGTATTCCTCGGGTGAACGGTTCCAAGAAATAGGTTTCTGCTTGTCCTAAAAACTGCTTGTCCTAAAAATTTAATTTGGAGGCGGTGTAATATTTTTTCGG
>JBKHIS010000088.1:0-3463 GCA_046538535.1 Hadesarchaea archaeon
GGATCAAAGAATTCTTGCCAAGAAAGTTTAAAAAGTTATGTCAATGACTATAATACTCCTATGCTATCCTGTTATGGACATGTTGAACAAAACTCACTCCAAATAATTTCAATCAAATAGAAAATCATCAAGCATATCCTCCGCCTTATCCCTCTTTTCCTGATGTTTTTTCAAAAAGTCCTTTATGTTATCTTTCAGCAGACCCTTACACTCTCCACAGAGTATATCGCCCTCTCGACATCTTTTCTCAATATCGTAAACTTTGTCATCGTCAGACTCGAAGATGAAGTATCTATAGTTTTGAATAGCACAGATGTCTGGATTTCCACCCTTCTCTCTCTGCTCAGCGGCCGAAACCCTACCACCGGTGAAAGCTTCATTTATCTTTTCATCGACATCTTCGGGATCGTCCGTGGTGAAAATTGTGGTCTTTGGTTGACTTGCGGACATCTTTCCGCTTCCATCTAACGAAGGAGCTAATTTATTGTGTAATAACGCGGGTTTCAAATAGCCTATCGTTTCGGCGATATCTCTGGTTAATCTGAAATGAGGATCCTGATCTATGCCACACGGTATCAGAACTGGAACGTCTTTCCCTTTCAGCTCCGTTGGTAGAAAACACGGTGCTGATTGAATAGCGGTGTAAAAAATACTGCCAACATTTGTAGAATTATCGAATCCGAAAACTGCTTTGACATTAGAAAAGTTCAATCTCTTCCCGGCTTTGAGAGCTAGAGGGTAAAGAGTATCGATATTATCTGTATCGATCAAAATATGGGTCTTTGCAGGATCGAATCCTAAAGCTATAATGTCCTTTGCATTCTCAAGGGCATAAGAGTGTGTTTTCTCTAGCGTATTTTCGAACTCAAAAAGAAATTTCTCATCATCCGTTAGTTGAAAAAACATTTCGACTCCGAATCTATCCTGGACCCATTTTGCAAAAATCCAAGGCATCAGGTGGCCAACATGGGTATGACCTGATGGCCCTCTTCCTGTGTAAAGAACGAATTTATTTCCCTTTTCATACTCATCCAATATCCAATCGAGGTCCCGGTGAGAATAAAAGATTCCTCTTCTAAGCATAAAATGTGTCTCGCCTGCTATTTCCTCGACTCTCTTTAAGAGATCTTCGCCGACCTCTTCCGTCCCAAATTTCTCTGTTAGCTTTTCATAATCTATCTTTCCTTCAACTTCCCAAGGTGTGACAGTGAACTCTTCATCGGGATTTTTTTCGTTCTGCATGTTATTCCGTTCTCCATATTCCAAGTCAATAAATAACATTTTTCATGGAAATAGGTCATGATTCACTGTATTTTCACCGACCCCCGAACTTTGTTTTTATATAATGGAAGAGGATGGACTAACTCCCTGAAAATATGAGAAGAAGAACTCATACCATAGGAGCTCTTGTGTTCGGAATATTAGGGCATATTATCTGGCACTTTCTCCGTACAGTATTTTTCCTTCCATCATATCCTTCTCTCGTCCAATCTCTTTCCTCGCTCTTCTCCATGGAAGTAAAGATATTCCTGATTATGATCCTTTCTTCCCTTTTCGGAGGTACACTACCCGATATTCTCGACCCGCCTTTTTCAAGCCGGCATAGGTTCCTAGCCCACAGCAAACTTTTACTCTGTATTTTTCTAGTCATGTGGATCGCCTCTCTTTTTGTACTCCTAACGGATCCAAACTCATGGATCTGGACCATCTATTTCTTTCTGTTAGGTTACATATCTCACCTGTTACTAGACTCTCTGACTCCAGCCGGATTACATTGATGTTTTTTAGATTCTCTTTTGATCGACAGAGTTTGAACTCTAGGAAGAAAATGTGCAAATCAAAAAATACAAAATACACACGCAGACCTGTCTGATGACCAGACCGACAGCGTTTAAGCCACAATCCAGACTTTTAGTAACCGTGGGCTGAATACGTCGCCGAAGCTCCGCACTTACACCCCGGCTCTATCTAACCCGTCTTTTACGGGGGTCTTCAGAGGTGCCTCTTTTCAAGGAGAGTTTCAGGCTTAGATGCTTTCAGCCTTTAACTCCTACGGCGTAGCTACCCAGCGATACCCTCTCGGACAACTGGTAAACCAGTGGCCGCGAAGCCCTGTTCCTCTCGTACTGAGGGCTCCTTCCCCTCAGGCACCAAGACATCTCTACTAAAAAGAAACCAACCTGGCTCACGACGGTCTAAACCCAGCTCACGACCCCTTTTAATGGGCGAACAACCCCACCCTTGCCAGATGCTGCACCGGCAGGATAGAGGGAGCCGACATCGAAGTAGCAAGCCTCCTGGTCGATATGGACTCTTGCAGGAGACAACTCAGTTATCCCTGGGGTAACTTTTCTGTTATCCCTGGGCCCCATAAATGAGCCTCAGGGGTTCGCTATGCCTTGCTTTCGCATCTTGGTCTGTTGTTGTTCCAGACCAAGTCAAGCCGGCTTTTACCATTGTATTCTACGGTAGGTTCCTGACCCACCTGAGCCGACCTTTGGACGCCCTTGTTATTTTTTCGAGGGTGTGGCGCCCCACCCAAACTGCCCATCTATCGATGTTCCACCGAAGCGGTTAGGGACACGATCTCAAAAGGGTAGTGTTTCATGGTCGCCTCGGCGACAAGCTTGTGCTTGCGCCTGGGTAACGGCTCCTACCTACACTGCACATTTGAGGTCGTACCCCAACGACAGATTGCAGTCAAGCTCCACAGGGTCTTCTCTTTCAAGTAGAGAGTTCTGGACTGTGCGCCAGAATGTCATTTTCACCGGATTTCAGGCTGGGACAGTAGGTCCTTCGTTGATCCTTCATGCAAGCCGCCAATTAAGCGGCAAGGTATTACGCTACCTTAAGAGAGTCATAGTTACTCCCGCCGTTTATCGGTCCTTCCACCTCTTGTATGAGGGATTCAGATACCGACACTGGGCAGGATTCGACGGCAGTACAAATCCTTTCGGACTAGCTGCCATTTAGGTCTTTATTAAACTGTCGAGGACCCCTGGTCATTGCAACCAGCCATTCACATGACTGGCACCCCTTCTACCGAAGGTACGGGGCTAATTTGCCGAATTCCCTAGCCTGAATTAGTCCGACACGCCTGGCCTTGCGAAGGCAGGGGCACCTGTGTCAGTTCTCGGTACGGTCTCTAGCAGTGATTTACCAGTCCGCTTTTCACTGGCACCAGGATTAAGCCGAAGCGGACTCAGTCCGCCCTATCAAGCTTTCACCAAGTTCTCACCATTACGGTTCTCCCCGGGCTTATGCTTTTCGACAGGGCGAAAACCCTGCTCGACCTATCCCGATGCGTCGCAGACTGGGCAGAATTGCCAGAGGCACAGGAATATTAACCTGTTTCCCGATTCGATGACCGCGGTTAAGAGCCATCTTAGGACCGGCTAACCCTCGGCTGAAAATCATTCCCGAGGAACCCTAGCCCCTACGACGGAACGGATTCTCACCGTTC
>JBKHIS010000037.1:0-11883 GCA_046538535.1 Hadesarchaea archaeon
GCTTAACTCAAGAATTTTATAAACAAGCTAAATCAAAAAATTATTTCGCAAACCGGGTGATTAGCTTGAGGAAGGACTTGATCTCTGTTATAGCGCTAGCTTTTATTTTATCCTTTTCAGTGGCCGTCCTTACTCCTTACATTCCCCTTTATGGAAAAGACATAGGACTGTCCGTGGTTATGATCGGGTACATTGTGGCCGTTTTTCAGTTATCTCAGCTCTTGGGAAGGATTCCAATGGGATCATTATCAGACATCTGGGGTTATAACAAGGTGATTGGAATCGGTGGGATTTCCCTGTTTTTGGCCATGGTATTCTACCTAATATCTCCAGCTTTCTGGCCCGTACTCTTCCTTGCCCAGATCCTCGTAGGAATAGCCGTCTGTATGGAATGGGTAACACTACCTTCGTATGTAACGAGCTTTGGAGAGGAAAAGGTACCAATATTCACATTCGTCACTGGATGGGCGTACACTTTCTCGATACCGTTGGGGGGCATAGTAAAAGACATCTTCGGAATGCAACTACTCTTCCTCGTAGGATTTTTTCTATCATTAGTCGCTCTCGTAATGGTTTACATAGTGATGAAGAGCAATTCCAGAAGAAGGACCCTTCCAGAGTCCAATCTAACTCCCGAATCCATAACCTCGATGTACAAAAGCGCCTTTAAAACCCTGAAAAGCCCCAAAGTATTAAGAGCATCATTCTACTCTCTATTCATGTTTTTAGGTTTCAATATAGCTCTCTCCCTCTTCCCACTTTATCTCTCCGGAATCGGCTTTTCGGCCACGATCATCGGCGCAATTCAATTCACCAGGATAGGGACGGAATCGACCATCAGGTTACTCAGCAGAAGAATAGAAGGCGTGCTAGAAAAAAAGATGATCATAGCGTTAACGACAGTATTCTATGGACTAGCCCTTCTACTAGTCTCCCAACTTGAATCCCTTATACTGATAATAGCCCTCTCCATCCTATGGGGAATCACCGGCGGGCTCTACGCCCCTGTAGTATTCGAGATGATAGCCGAGGGAACTTCGATAGAAAATCGTGGAAAAGGAATGGGCATAAGAGGTACAATGGGTACTCTCGGCTCATTTACGGGAATCATTGTGTTCTCCAACATTGCTGAATTATTCTCTATCAAAATCGCCATTGCCATGGCTGGAATAACGATTATCCTGGGAGCAATAGCAATAGAAAGCTACATGAGATCATGAGTTCGTTCCGCAATATTCCGTCATCAAAGGCTCATCACTCGCTGTACACAATCGAAAAGCAATGAGCGGCGTTCTAAAGAACACTGCGCCTGCTCAGATATACTGAACAAGCTCAAGAACCAAAAAATTCTCCAGAAGATACCAATAAGGTAAGATTTTTAGATGAAAGCAGAGGATAATATTCACGCTGACGAGCCGGTGGTCGGCTCTCGGGGATCTCCTGAGGAAACACCATCCACCGGGCGGGACCGTAGGGTCGAGAGGACCCCTGTCGAGAGATTGGACCCTGGAACAGAAACGATACCCTCCGGCCTTTATGCGATGAGGCAGGAGATGCCGAGATCGGGTCGGAAAGGATGGAACGGCCAATCTACGGGGTGCAAGGGCAAAAAACCGCCAATGAATACCCGCTTGAGGCGGGTGGTAGCCCGCTAAGCTAAATGCCGTTTAGAACAGAAGATGGGTTACGGCCGGCACGTCAGCCTTTTATCATCATATTTTCTGACTTACTAGGGAAAAATAGCAGGCAGGATTCAAATCAGGCGAAAACTCCAGTCAACACCAGAAAAGTTGAAAAATTTCAAAAAAGCCCTCACAGATAAGAGCAAATTTCAGTAATATTGTTCTAGAGCCTTCAATCTGTCAGCAACATTTGGATGAGACGAAAAAAGCTCCAAAACCTTTTCCCACGTGGAAAGCTCCTTCTTCTTAAATTTCTCCACAAGCTCACGGTCGGAAATCCTCTCGGAATCCAGTTCCTTAGCGGTATCAGGATCGCTTATGAAAAGCGGTTTTAATGACATTCCAAGGCTTCTATCCCCTTTAGACCCCCTATTTCTAAAGTGCGACGGTTTAGTCCTAGAAGCTCTACCCCCGCGCTTGCTCGATTTCTTCTCTTCCTTCATTTTTGCGGCGTGATAATTTATCTTTGCAAGACCTTTTGAGAGCTTTCTGGCCCCATCCGGAACAATCTTGGCAGCGTGGTCATCTGCCATGAACTCCCGCATCCTGCTAAAATTCATGATACAGAGATTCAAAACGAAATATACCAGCATTGATCCGGCAGCCATCGCCACAACAGGTGCTCCGCCCCTCCGATTCCTTCCAAATAGCATGGAGAAAAGAAACATTCTACCTATCATCATAAAAATCGCTGGCAATATAGAAAGAGTCATCATCATCTTCGCGTCGCCGTTCTTATGGTGACCCATCTCATGACCGATTACTGCCTCCACCTCCTCGAATTCAAGACTCTTAAGAAGACCTTTTGTCAGTGCTATCTTTTTGCCGGACCAGCCATTTCCATATGCAAACGCATTTGGGAGATCGGTATCCGCTATCATTAACTGAGGTTTCTCAATCCCCGAGCTTTCACTAATCCGCTCTACTACTTCGTGAAGCCTTCCGTACTCATCCTCAGAAGCAGGTTTGACTCCATGCGCCTTCTCGATTATTTTGGGGGCAAACCACCATTGCAGCAAAAAGAATGGAATGACTATGACAAAAACAAGGAAAAATGATAGAGAGGTAAAGTAGCTCAGAAAAAGGTAGAGAGCCAAAGTGACAACTGAGATTATGGCCGCAACGGACCCGAACATCGAAAGCCTGTGTTTTACTGAAGACATCGCCCTACTTTCAGTTCCTGATAAGATAAGAATGTTTTCAAGGGAAACATAAAGATAGTCCTGGCCTAAAAAAGTCTTAATAAAAATACTATTAAAGCGCAAAAACACCACAGGTTGCAGATATAAATGGAGGATGAAGATAAACTTGGCAAGAAAGAAGGCGAAAAGGCCCTAACAAACGTCTTCAGGGTAGGAATCGCAGGACAAGCAATGGTAACCCTAACCGAGGGCGTATTTCTTGTAGGACTGGCGAATGCTCTCAACGCTCCTCTGTTTTTAATAGGTCTCCTCGCCGCAATCCCACCACTTGCCCAATTAGTTCAGATGCCCTCAGCATACTTAGTTGAAAAATACCGGAAAAGAAAAAGGATTACCTTATTCGCTCACCTCGGAACAAGAATATCACTACTCTTGACGGCAACTATACCAATTTTATTCTCACCCACTCTGGGACTTACTTTGCTCCTCATCTTCATCCTCTGTCGGGGAATCTTTGCAGCAATCGCAAATACTGCTTGGAACTCTATGGTGAGGGATATCGTACCACAGAGCAAATTGGGGGCATTTTTCTCCAAGAGGTGAAGTTACAGTATCGGGATAAGCATAAGCCTTCTTCTTGGCTTTCATTATCGGTCTCTACTCAATACACAGGCTCACCCACGTCGTGGAGGAGGGAGAAATCAGAAAGGGACTAGTATTCCAGCAGTTACTTGAGGAGATGAAAAGACCCATCCTCAACTTCACCACAGCTGGGAGCCTCAAAGACATACTACAAAATCCCTTCAGTCTCGCAAGGGCTGGAGTAAAAAAACCAAAAGGAACGGAAAGCACGGACCAAAACGATAAAAAATGAAATACTCTACCCATATATCACTGATTAGAATCTCAAACATGAAAACGGGCGTTTAATAGGAAGAGTACTCACTATTTAGTTTAGGAAAATGGACAAAGATATAGAGCACACCAAATGCATTAGATGTGGGAGGGAAATTGAAAAAATTTCGTCGGTAATTCCCCTCAGCGAATACTGTAGAGAATGTTTTCAGGAAATCAAGGATATGATAGACCGTGGAGCGGTGATCGTGGAAAAACAAAAAACCCCCTCTTGGAGTGGATACAGAGTCTACAAGAGGGGTGAGGAATACGTAAGATCGGAGGAACTATCTAAAAGCAAAGCGATAATCCTCGGAAAAAGAGTGTCACAAGAACTTGATGCGGACCTCCTTTACAAAGACGATCAAGAAAACACCATGTGGACAATGGAAAACTACCTAGAAAAACATCCTGAAGTAAAAAGAAATGTCGAAGACCTAGAGAATGATTCAAAGAATCCAATTAGAGGCTTAATCGAAAAAGCCCGAAATATCTTCTCTTAGACCTTCACTTTGTCTTTTATAGAAACGAAAAGTACTAACAGCAAATCGCCTCAACCTTCAGACAGCTTAAAGATCCAGATAAATCCATTAATTCTCGTCCATTCGACAGACAAGAATCCACTCGTCGTCGACCAATTTACTGAATGCGGTGTGAACCAAATGAGATTCATCAGTTCTATGTCCCAAATACTCCTTTTCAGCAAGAATTGAAAACCCCTCATTTTTAACTATCCTAACTATCCTCGCTTTAGGTATACCCGCGTTGTCACCGTTGTGAATCTGATAATCGCAAAAATGTCTATCCTTCTCCGTCTTACCATAAGGGGGAAAACTCACCCTCAGCTCATCGCGAAGAAACTCACAAAACTTTGTGTAGACCTTTACTCCTGGATTTTCCCTTCTCACAGGCTCATGATACATATATAAAATTCCTCCACACTTTAAAACTCGAGAAATTTCCGAAATTGGATCCGAGAGATCAGGAAGATGGTGGAAAACGGAGTAAGCCGAAACAAGATCAAAAGAATCCTCACTAAATGGCAAGCGAGAGGCTCTTCCACTAATTAGCTCGAGATCCTCTCGATCACCCCACTTTCGCCCTGCTCTCTCAAGCATGTCCAGTGAAAGATCAAAGCCGATCGTCTCATCGAACATCGGAAGAAGTTTTCCAAGTATGTTTCCAGTTCCACACCCGACCTCAAGAGCCCTTTTCTCACTGCCTTCAGTTTCAATCAGTTTCACTAAATTACCAAGAACTGCTCGGATCCTCTCCTACTCGGCACCATTGTAAATCTCGGATTTATCATCCTCATAGAAGCTGGATTCCCTTTCGTGGACCTCAAGATTCTTTTTCTAGACAGTTTTGTTCATATTTGTCTTCTTTATTACCAACCAAAGGGCCTTTAAAAACTAATCCACCATGAAATCCAAAAGAGAACGAATGGATAAAAGAAAGAGAGCAGTCAATAATAGCGAATTGAGAAAACTCAAACAGAAAGAGGGTAGTATGAAAATACTAGTAAACGGATTGCGAGAATCGGCCGGTAAGACAACGGCCACGCTTGGCTTGTATCAGTGGTTTAAGAAACACGGCAAAACATATCCCCTAAAACCCTTCGCAGCAAACGATTACTGGTATGATCACGAAGTTGTCCAGGAGGGACTAAAAGAGGGAAAGCTCTACGGAAGGGATGCAAAACTGCTTGCCGACGCGGCCGGAGAAAGAAAGGACAAAATCAACCAAATTCATAGATTATGGGGGCCAAAAACGATTGTGGGAAGGGGCGTTAATATAGGCGGTGAAAACAGAGCGATGATTCTGGACAGAGTGACCGAAAAAAATAATATCAGATTAATAGTCAACTCCCGGGTCTCCGTACCAGGAAAAACCCAAAAGCTATTTAACACAGCACAAGAAGTCAAGAAGTTCTCCAACATATCCACGTTAAACGATCTCACTAAAAAAATACATCAGCCAGCCATAGAAAATGGATTAAAGGAGTTCTCGGAAGGGGATTTTCTAATAATTGAGAGCTATTCCGATGTCGCAATGCCAGTACACCTAGATTTCGACGTAGTTGTAACGGTCGAACCAGGGAGAGCTTTCATAACCAAGGGGAAAAGATTTACCAAGGCCTACTCGATTCTATCCGAAAAATGGGAACCTTACGGCCGGGAAATTGGCGTCAAAAAGATCATAAAATCATTAAACCCAAAAACAATTTCCTTACAACCCTCAATTCTTGACGATTTGGAGAGCATCAAAAGCACGTACAAGAAAGTGTTCGAGGGGTTAAGGAAAGACTTTCTTAGCTGATAAGGTCGACAATCCGACTAATCCCCTGAAATTTGGAGTATTTTAGGCTTCAATCCCTTAATCTCCGCAGCCGTTCCTACTTCCGTTTCGGAGTTCCCAGCTGCCTTCCAGAACTTCCTAGTTCTATCTCGATACTTTCTTTCCCTGAGGAGGTGATGATCATAGATAAAAGTCTCGATGTCGGATTCTCTCAATATCTTAACAGCATTTTCAACCGATCTTTTGAGATTGGTTTTGTTCAACATATAGCCATAGAGATAGGTAGCGGGACCATCTAGTATCAAATAATCGGGATCTTTTTCGATTATCCAATCCGCGTAATCCTCGATTGTAGGCCCCTGAAGATCGGAGGTATGAATTAGGGTAAAACCATTTTCATCCTCAACAACAGTAGCAAAAATCCAGCCCGTCTGAGAGTACTCTATTCCATGGAAAAGCGGCCGTGAAAACTCCACGGTAGTTCCGCCCACTCGAAAACTTTCTCCCTCTGCAAAATTCACGGGTATCGAAAGCCTTGGAACACGAATCCACTTTCCCGTGCTCCAACGATGAGACCATTTCTCAAACCTCCTACTCCACTTTTCCAGAAGTTCTTCACGCCTTTCCTGATAGTCCCCAAAATTCTTACCCATAGCTCTCGACAAATTCGGCACTGGATCCTCGTAGTCCTCTTTTTTCGGATCCATCAAAAGGCTTTCAAATGAATCTCCTTCAAATTCTTCGCACAGTCCTTGGATAAACTTTCTACTCCTCCCCCACTGAGAATCATTAATCCACCGATTCGGATCCTTTATCCAAAGATTCGATCCCTCGAAAAAACTTCGGATTTCAAACTGAGAGAAGTCGGGAAGGAAGTGATGATCGTAGTGATAATGGCTAATAACGATATGCTCCGAGTCCTTACCAGCTTCCTGAATTCTCCTCCTGGATTCCTCCATATGCCGTTGCTTTTTCTCATCCGACATAGGATAACTAGACTGCATTGCAGCAGCGCCCGGATCTATCAAAACCTTAGTATCACCCGTCGAAACCCTTGTACAAACGCTTTTCGCACCCATTGAATCAAAACAGATCAAGTCAACTTCCATGTACTCAATCTCCAAAAATGATTGACCTACAATTCATAAGGTTTTTGTGAGGACCATGCCACAAGGAGAAGAACAACCCAAATATCTTTAACGAAATCAGGGAGATTTAGATATGTGATAACATGGGAGAGGAAAGGAAAGCGGCTGCGGCCGGAAGATTCTACGCCGGGAACGAGACCTCCTTGAGAAATCAGATAGAAGAATGCTTTAAAAGTAGACATGGGCCTGGGAGTATTCCCCAAGTTTCCGACGGACCCCGAAAAATTTTGGGTTTGATCTCACCGCACGCAGGGTATCCCTATTCAGGCCCCATTGCAGCACATGGATTCTTTAACCTTGCAAAGGACGGGATTCGTGAAAGAATAGTGATACTCGGACCCAATCATTCCGGATTAGGCAGAGACGTGGCTATAGATAACTCGAATCTATGGAGAACGCCATTGGGGACTGTAAAAATAGACAAGGACTTTGCTAGGGAACTTGCGGAAAGATCAGATGTCGTCGAGTTTGACTCGAATGCACACCATAGCGAACACTCTCTAGAAGTCCAACTGCCGTTCCTTCAGTATCTGTTCGACGGAGAATTTAAGATCGTCCCAATCTGCATAGGTAGACAGACTATGGATGTGAGCAGAGAGTTGGGAGAATCTCTGGGAGAAATGGCAGACGAAAACACGCTAGTCATCGCCTCCTCGGATTTCACCCACTACGAACCCATAGACTCAGCAAAGGCAAAGGACAAAAAGGCAATCGAGAGAATCGAGAAAATGGACTGGAAAGGATTTCTTAATTTAGTATCCAAAGAAAATCTTTCCATTTGCGGTTATTCCCCAATAGCCGTGCTCATGAAGGCCGTTGAAAAGATGAACGGGGAGAAAACGAAGCTTTTCAAATACGCCACGAGCGGGGACACCGCCGGATCACCGGGACAAGTCGTCGGGTACTGCTCCTTAGGATTCCTGAAGTAAAGTAAACTATCATTGGCTTGAGGGAAAAGTAAAAAATCGGAATTACGATACTTTTCCGTCGCACTATAAAAAATTAAAAGGGGGAAAGTTCATCTGTTCAGCTCGTCCACGAGTTCTGCCAACTCACGTCCGTATTTTTTGCACTGCTTGACTTCCCTTTCACTTGGCTCATTCACAAAAACCGGACCATAGTGATCTCCTTCAGACAGCCCCTTTATCACCATACCATGGATTAAAAGCGCTTCAAGTATCGATATTATAGTAGTTTCATTTCCGCCAGCCAAATTTGCACTTGACGAAAAGGCCCCTCCGACCATTCCATCAAGGTCACCATGGTATGCTACGCTTTCATCAAGGAGCTCCTTCACTTCGGAGGAGGGTAGACCGTAGTAAGTTGGAGAGCCTAACACGACCCCATCGTACTCCAGCAGATTTTCAGCATCTATGTTTTCTATCTCTTCCAGATCAACATCAACTTTAACATCACTGGTCCTAATTCCTTCTGCAATCAATTTCGCCATTTCCTCAGTGGTTCCAGATCTCGTATAATATCCTACTAGTACCTTACTCATAACACTCAAATCATCAATAAGATTAAGACCAAATTTAAAGTTTTGAATGAACTTTTGTTTCTTCGAGGAGAGCGATTCCAAAGCGGCTATGCAGCCATTCAACATGGTTCAAATCTTATTATCCAAAAATAGACATGGTCTAAACCCCTGGTCGAACCAGCTTTTCTCTCCAACCAGAAAAAGGTAGAGATCAAAGGTGCTTATAAGGCACAAAGGCTAATCTAGTGTAATGATAAACCCCAACAAGATAAAGAGGTTAATTCTAATGAGAAAAAGGACTGTACTGTTTGCTCTACTAATCTTCTCTTTAACTATGGCTTCGATCACTACAATTCCGCATGTTACAGGGCAAGAAAATATAGATAACGAAAATCTCAAAGAGATCGAGCTATCCTTAAGTTTAGAAAAAAAGGAAGAAAACCTCCTTTTCTCGGGTACTTTAACCCACAGTGAAAATGAACTGGACCTTATCGGACATGAAATAACTATTCTAGAAGTCGGCTTTAACGAGAACCAGGTTATGGGACAGACTACAACGAGAGACAACGGATACTTCGAAATCTCACTTGAGCCTCCCAAAGAAGGTGGCTTTTACAGATTTATGAGCACAGTTAGTCCCGAAGGCTACTCCAAAACGGACTCCAACTCCGTTTTCTACAATTCACTTGATTTTACTCGGACCGCTTTGGTCTCTGTCGCCCTAGTGATAATATTTCTAGCGGCTGTAGGTTTTTTCCTGAATAAAAAAATCGAAGAATCCGATACGGTGATAAAATTTATATTTGGCGCGCTGATCGGGTGGACGATATTCCAGATAATTGGGCTTTTAGGTCCAATAATCGGGGGGGCCATAATAGGATTCTTTATTTACCAAAAATTTGAGGGCATCAAAGGCAAGCTCTCATTGGGATTGAGCGGTGCATTAGGAGGTTTAGCTGCTTATCTAGTAATGGAGGTAATAATGTTATCAACGATGTCCGAAATTATTTCAGAAGTAAATATATTTACTGGATTTACAATTTTACAGGGAGACTTTCTTAGCGCTTACCTCTTCAATACTCTGCAATTAGGAATCATGTATACCCTTTTTACTCTGCTTGGCGTTTTATTAGGTGGTTCTATAGTTGGAATCCTAAATAAAAGAGAAAATCTTAAAGAAGAGTAGGAAAACAAGTAATAACCCAAAAAGCGGGGTGGGGCAGTCTGGAGTGCCCGCCGGGCTCATAACCCGGAGGTCGCTGGTTCAAATCCAGCCCCCGCTACCACACTACTCCGATGCACTCTTCGTACCGCCACAAAGAATTCTGATATGGCTGCCCATCACATTACCTCTTTTATTAACAAAAAAAGAAGAAAATTTAAACACAAATTGGAAAAGGGGAAAAACCAGCTATATTATGTTCTTCGCGTTCATAAGTTCAGCGTTGAGAATGGATGCCCCTGCAGCGCCTCGAACAATATTGTTGCCCGAAACCAAAAATCTAATGCCATTATTAAAGACGTCGTCTTCCCTAACTCTACCTACAACCACTGACATTCCCGGAACCTCACCAGCATCACGCGCAAATCTTGGTTGCGGCCTATCCTCTTCCTCAGTCACAATTACTGGATTTTCTGGAGCAGTTTGTAAATCAAGCTTCTGTGGTTCTCCTTCAAACTCTCCAAGTGTCTTCTTTACATCGGTGGGGGATGCTGATTCCTCTAGTTCCAAAAACACGCTCTCCGTATGACCGTCCAACACTGGAATTCTATTGCAACTTGCACTTACTTCTATATCAGCACTGTCAACTTCGCCATCGCTATAAGTTCCCAAAATCTTTAAGGGCTCATTCTCAGTTTTCCACTCCTCCTTGGATATATATGGTATCATATTATCCAGGATCTCCATCGACTTTACACCGCTGTAACCGGCCCCTGAAACCGCTTGCATAGTGCATACAAAGACACGATTAATTCCGTATTCATCCATTATCGGCTTCAAAGCCAACAAAAGGATTATCGTAGAACAATTCGGGTTAGTGACTATTGCGCCGCTCCAGCCTCGGTTTTCTCTCTGTTCTTCTATGAAATTAAGATGGTCCGGATTTATTTCCGGGATCATCAACGGAACATCGGGCTCCATTCTGTAAGAACTCGCATTCGAAGCAACGATCTTCCCGGCCTCTGCCATTTCCGGTTCCACTTTGTCAGCTGCGCTGGAAGGGAGCGCAGAAAAAACTATATCCACATCCTCAACCGATTCTACAGAAGTCTCCTTGACTTCTTTGTCCTTCACTTCACTTGGCATATCCGTATCAAGATACCACTTAGCCACCTTCTCATATCTCTCTCCAGCGGATTTTTTAGATGCCGTTAATTCCTTCAACTCAAAATTCGGATGCCCTGAAAGAAGCTGTATAAATCTCTGACCTACCATTCCCGTAGCTCCTAAAACGCCTACTGATGTTTTTCTCATCTATATCACCCTGTTAACTCCTTTGAAAATATTTAACCGTGCTTAAAAATTATTTCTTCGCCGGACCTAGGACAAAGATTCTAAGCCTCAGATGGTGGACTTTATCGTAGACCTAAAATCACTAGAGCATACAGAGTTATGGCCGTGAAATCGCTGATCCAATCACTCGGATGTTTCCTCACTAAAAAGGACATCTTTCATAGTTAGAACGCGACCTGACATTTCTTCCGAACTTACATATCTTATGGCCTTCAAAGTTCCATCGACAAAAACTTGTCTATTCCGTGCACGATGCGTAATCTCTAATCTTTCATTATCCCCAGCAAAGATGAAAGTATGATCTCCCGAAATATTGCCCGCTCTAACCGAATGAATTCCTATTTCATCCCTTTCTCTCTCTCCAATATGGCCCCTTTTCCTTCCATACCTAGCCACTTCTTCAAAATCCTTGCCGGAAGCCTCCGCAGCCATCTTGGCGGCCGTGAGAGCTGTACCGCTGGGAGAATCAACCTTTTTATTGTGATGTGCTTCAATCAACTCCATGTCGTAATCAAAAAGGTTGCTCGCCGCTTCTTCGACGAGTTTGAAAAACACGTTAACGCCCGGCGCCATGTTTGACGATATTATCGCCGAGATCCCTGAATCCGAAACTAGACTTTCCATCCTAATTCGCTGATCCTCGGAAAATCCGGTAGTACCCACCACCACCGAAACACCTGCTTCCGATGCCTTTTCAACGCTATTCACCGCTGCCTCAGCAACG
>JBKHIS010000038.1:0-11864 GCA_046538535.1 Hadesarchaea archaeon
CGAAGTCCCTGATAGATATGGGTTGGATAGTTAACGATGAGTCCGAGCCGATTTTGGGCATTCTCGTCTTCGAGGATCTATTTATAGCTCTCTATATCGCTTTTATATCGTCGCTTTTGCTCGAGACTGGTGGGATCGGGGATCTGGTGTTACAAATGGGTTTGTCTGTAGGATTTATCGTTGTCCTTATAGGATTGGTGTACTTTGGCACGCGCATTTTTGACAGAGTGGCCGACGCTACTTCGGATGAGATGTTGATACTCAGAATTTTTGCAGTAACTGTATTCGTAGCTGGTTTGGCTTTGGCTGCAGGTGTGAGTGAGGCAGTGGCCGCTTTTTTTATTGGAATGGCCTTTAGCGATACGCAATACGAAGAAGATATTGAAAAGTTGCTCGAGCCCGTTCGATACGTGTTTGGATCTATTTTTTTCTTTTGGATTGGCATGGTTACCGATCCCTCTCTCTTTAAGGGGATCCTACCTTTAGTTTTGGTTTTTGTTGTTTTCACTTCTTTGAGTAAGTTTTTGACTGGATATAGCGGCGGTAAGATATATGACTTGGATACGAGGAGGTCAACTCGTGTAGGAATGGGAATGATAGCCCGAGGAGAATTCTCATTGATAATAGCTTCGCTCGCGGCGATAAGTGGAGGAGTCTACGCTACGGAGATAGTAACTGAGACGGTCCCTGCATTTGCCGTGGTATACGTCCTAATAATGAGTATTTTGGGAACCTCTCTAATGTACTATTCGGGATACTTTGAGAGAGCAGTTAAGAGAATAGTGGGAGAATCTCGGGTGTGAAGGTGACCGTTCATTTGATTAAGCTTATTCATTTACGAAGGAAGGTATTGTATCCTTTTTCTCATCTTCCTTGTCTTCCCTACGCCAGAGCGCTATTTTGAATCTTTTTTCCCCGTCATAGAAACTGATGACTCCGGTGTATTCAGGATATTTTTCTTCATCAGTTTCGTTGTCCCATAGAGCGATGTTTCCTATTTTTAGATTTTCATAGGTGGTGATTTGCCCACTTAGATCCGGCTTTTTTCCCATTTATCTCGTTTGGATTTTAATCTAATGTTTTTGATAATTCAGGTTCTGGGTCCGTTGAAAGTAAGCCCCCGGGATTTGAACTGGGATTTGAATCCGATTTAATCTTTGGGCGAACTGTCGAGGTGAACTGTTTAGGAGAGGTTTTCATTTTTCCCTCAACTTTTCTTATTCCAAGGGAGATAGTTTTCAGATGGAATTCTCCTGTTGATTTACCAGCTTTCCTTCAGTCTCCCCGTCAGCTTGTAGTATCCTTTCAAAATTAGGGTTCCCGAGAGAAATCCCGTTACCGTCCCGAATAGTGTGAATGCCATAAGGATGTCTCGGGAAAAGGTTTCCTCCGTAGGAATGTTGTATATCGTAAGTATTGGAATAAAAATAAAGAGGATCCCTGCGATGACTTGGGCAAATGCAAAATCCCTTTTAGAAACTATTTTTTCACCCCCTTATTTCTGTTAAGAGCTTCTGATCGGATTAGTCTTTTGTTTACCCTATCACTATTTAAATAGAGTGAATAAAAAAGATGAGCGAATTGGATCATTAAAAGTCGCTCTCAGAAATAATGCGCGTCCTTTTAGTATTTTGTCTCGATTTGGCTCCTTAACTTTTTAGTTTCCACTACGCTTCGGTTTTTGAACTATAACGTTTCTATAAGGGAATTGTGGGGAATTTGATTTTTTAATGGACTTTCCCTTTCCTAAAATACTTAATTCAGAAAACTTCAATTATAGTCTATGAAATTATTTGAAAAAGTTTCTGGCAGCAAAAAAGATCGGGACGTGAAACTGTTTGCGATAAGCACCTGTCCTTGGTGTAAGAAAACCAAAGAGCTCTTGGAATCTCTGGATTTGGAATATCGGTACGTGGATTTGGACAAGAAAGCTGGAGATAAGAAGGAAGAGGTCAAAGAGAAGATGAAAGAATATAATCCGAAGGGGAATGTTCCTACGGTGGTCGTAGATGAGGGAGACGAAGTTGTAGTTGGGTACAAGGAAGAGAAGATTCGAGGGATTCTCGAGGATGAGTGATCTGGAGGAAATGCGAAGATACGTTCGAAACATCGCGAATAGTAAGGGTTACTATCTATGTCCGGACGAATCGATGCTTCGGGAACTTGTTCTCGGTCTCGTGGAAAACAAGAAAAGATACGGGTACCGTTCCTGTCCTTGCCGTGAGGCCAGCGGGAGGAAAGAATACGATCGAGATATCATCTGCCCCTGTGAGTATTGTGACGACGACGTAGAGGAATACGGAATGTGTTATTGTGGACTTTACGTCTCCAAGGAAGTTAACGAAGACCCATCCAAGCTGGGCCCAATACCGGAGAGGCGTCCCCGAGGAAAGATTGAGAGGGCGGCCGAAGCTGGAAAAGATCAGTAGAAATCTCACGTAAGAGTTATCCAAATATATGAAATTTTCACGTGAGGAAAAGCTTTTTGAGTATGTTTTTGTATTCACTTTCGACCTTTTCATCGCTTTTAAGGCGCCTGACGAGTTTCAGAGATTTTAGGCCGATTTTTATCATATCCTTTTCCAGCCGCTTTTTTACCTCCTCCTCCAGTTCTATGTTTTTGCTTTTACGGGCTATAATTCCCAGTAGGGCTCCAGTAACGATTTCTCTATTTTCACTCGCCTTGTAGAAATCCCTCATTATCGTGTAAACCGAGAACTCCATTGAGCTGGATAGAGCGCCTAATCTTTCGTAGGATTTCAGTTTCGGTTCTTGGATCTCTTTTGATGGCGATTTGTTCGGCGTTTCCTTGAAGTGAAGATCGTCCTTTACATGTACTATGCCGTTCCAAAGGTTTTCTCCAAGGCTAAAGCCGTATTGGTTCGCGGCCTTTACCAGAACTGGAACTAGTGCTGGATCGGCCACGGATGGGTACTCTGAACCGACGACTGCGGTGGTCGTGCTTTCATCCCTTATCGCACCGGAAGGTATTACGATGTCTCCGATTTTGACGTGTGGTTGTAGCGAGCCCGCTGTTCCGAGCCGAAGAAGGATAATCGGGTCCTCCGCCAGTTCGATTGCTTCGGGTAGAGTTATGGAGGCGCTGGCAGGTCCCATTCCAGTGGCAAAGGCCGATACCCCCATGCCGTCATGTTCTCCGTGTACTACCGTAAGTCCCCTGTCACCCTCGACAGTTTCTGCGTTGTCCAGGTGCTTGGATATCCTTTTCACTCTGCCGGGAGATCCAGCTGAGAGAATGTTTGAATTCATCTCACCAACTTCAAGATGGTATTCTTTGTCGGAATTGCTCTTGAAGGTTATAGAAGTCATTTCCCTTATTCAATAAACGGAGAGGCTTTTCTTCTTTTTGTTTGCTGGCCCATGGTAAGCTGATTCCAGAAACCTTTTATCTCACAAGGGTGGACTAATTATTAGTGATTTATTATGAGAGTACACGGAAAGAAGGTTTGGAATGCGGTAAGGGACCGACCCGTTACGATACTGGCAGCTAACACGAGGATTGAGCACTCGATAAAGCCGATATTCGCCGCGGCTCAGGATGAGGAAAGCGTCGTGGCTATAGAGTTGGCAAAGACCGAGAGCTTTGACCCCTGCTATTCGGGTATTGGTCCAGAAGAGCTAAACAAGCTGACCAAGGAATACGCTTCGGAAGTCGGTGATCCGGTTTACTTCCTTCATGAGGATCACAACACCTATGGTAGAGGGGACGATCCAGAAGAGGAATGGGAAAAGACGCTAGAGTTCAGAGATCTGGGAATAGAGAACGAATACACTTCTTTCAGCGTTGACGCCTCCTATCTACCGCTTCAGGAAAACCTCGAGGCGGCTAAGAAAATTGCACGTCCTATAGTAGAGAAGGGCTTAGGTCTGGAAGTTGAAGTTGGAGAAATCAAGGGCGAAGAGGAGATAACCAGAGTTGGAGAAGCACTTTACTTCGTTGAAAGTTTGAAGGAAGAAGGCATAGATCCCGATGTTCTCGCCATTAGCAACGGATCTGTCCACGGACACTACGGCGAAGGTGAACTTCCTCATATACACCTTCGAAGGACCTACGACATCGCTCGGGCAATCCGAAAGGAAGGAGTCAGTGGAATTGCTCAGCATGGAACTACGGGGACGCCCAACATAATACTGGATCAGTTCTCGGAGCACGGCATTAAAAAGGCAAATGTGGCTACTAACTTCCAGGACATCGCTGTGGAAAACATGCCTGAGAGCTTGGTCGAAGAAATGGAAGATTGGAAGGAAGAGAACGACGCTAGCTCGGTTAAATACGCTTTCAAGGAATTCAAAGACGAAATAGCTGACTTGGATCAAAAATACGTGGATAAGATATACGATGCTACCTATGAGAGAGCTAAGGAGCTTATAAGATTCTTTAACTCGCAAGGGTCGGCTAAATTAGTCAAATAGAAGTTTCCTACCTTCATTTTTTCTTTTTTACAATTTTTCGGTTCTATGTGTTTCGACGTTGTTTCGTTCGATAAATTCATTCCGTGTTGGTTATTTCTAAAAATTGAGAAAAGCTCATTCTTTTTGTGTTTCTCGAGTATTTGGTTCGCTTAATGGTTATCGTCCCGGACTAAGTTTATTAAAACCTGAGACGTAGAAATGAACGAGGATAAAATGAAGGCATTGGTTCTAGCTGGCGGATACGCAACGAGGTTGTGGCCGATTACGAAGAATAGGGCTAAACCCCTGCTACCGCTGAATGGAAAACCTATACTTAGCTATATCCTGGATGAGGTAGAGGAGATTTCGGATATTGACAACATTATTTTGGCCACTAACGAGAGGTTTGAAGAGTCCTTTGAAGAGTATATTTCTGGGAGAGAGGGAAATTACGAACTCGTAATTGAAAAGCAGGATTCCGAAGAGGAGAAATACGGGGCCATCGGAGGGATGATTAACGTTATAGAGAACAGAGAGAAGGATGATTACCTCATTATAGGCGGGGACAATTATTATTCGTTTAAGATTCAGGATTTTCTGGATTGTTGTGATAAAAAGGGATCTATAGTAAATGCGTGTTTCAAGTTGTCGGATCCGGAGGAGGCACAGAACTATGGAATTGTTCAGTTCGATGAAGATCAGAAGATTATCCAATTTCAGGAGAAGCCCGAGAACCCATCAACGCTCATGGCTTCTACGGCATGCTATTATTTTACCCAGGAGAGACTCAGTGCATTTGACGACTACGTTGAATACTGGAAGGGAAGAATCCCTGAGGAGAAGTATCTAGATGAACCAGGTAGGTTCCTTGAGTGGATAGTTGAGGAGTTTGAAGCCTATGCTTACCCGTTTGAAGGCAAATGGGTGGACATCGGGACAAGAGCAGGATACTTGAGGGCGGAGTCTGAGATTGGGGAGGAGGAGACTCTTTTGGGAAGGATAAAGGAGTCGGATATGGAGGGAACGGTGACGGTTCTTGAAGGAAGCGTTGTGGAAAACTCAAAGATAGAAAATTCAATTATATTCGAGAACTGTACAATAAAGGATTCCATTGTTAAGAATTCTCTGATTGGAGAGGGCACCGAGTTGATAGGTACGGATATTAGGGAAGGTCTAATAGAGGATATCGAATAACTTCCGATTTATGGTACTTGATCTTTCTTCTTGGAAGTAAAAGCAAGTTTCTCTATTCGGCGTTTAATATGTGAATGGTCTTTTTAGTAACAGGTTCATGGGCGCGTGATTTCAGGACTAACTATACTTTACCTGGCTTTGCAGCTAAAGGGACATCCGGCGCAGCTAGAGCATCCTTGCATAATTCCCGTGATGTCGGATTCCTCCTGCCAACCGAACCAGTATTTCATCTCCTCCTCATCAAGCCATTTGGCCAGGAAAGCGGCTCTTGACTGTCTGATGTGGCTTATATCGGCTATTTTGTCTATACCTGCTCTTTCTAACAGCTCCTTTATCGTTTTCCTTATATAGTTGTAGGAAATTTTCTCGATGTTTTTCCCGTCACCTTTAATCCATAGATAAGACCTGCTCTCTGACTTCTGACGGTGTTCTTTCAACCATTCCTTCAGAATTGAAGCACTTTTGAAAACAGGTATTTCTCTCGCCCCGGTATAACCATCAATGGAGACTATGGTTCCGTATTCGCCTTCTTTAAGATCCGATTTTTTCAAATCGTATAGTTCGCTTATTCTTGCTCCGGTCTCCCAAAGCAAAGAGAGTAGGGCGCGATCCCTGGTGCTGTCCGTTGCTTTGATTAATTCCGATATGTCTTCTTCAGTTAGGAAAACCTCCGAGTCAAAACCAGTTTCACTTTCACTGATGTTCTTTGCCATTTTTTCTAACTTTTCTATCATTCTATGCTCCTGTAAGGTCTGCTTGTTCAACATTCAGTATAAATTTCAGGATGGCCTTTGCCTTGTTGAGTGGGTCCGATTTTGTTTTATGATTTATTTCTGTGGTAACGGATTAAATTTGAGAATTTGGTTATTGCAGGTACGAATTTTCAACCCTTTAGAGTGTCCGATAATTTATCCCTTCTGAAGAAGTCCATTTCGAGTGGGGGGTTTTCCCTTTTTAGTATCCATAAAATTATTTCTCCAACTTCTCCTGCCTCGGGTATTTCACCTTCCTCGTAGATTTCTTCGAAGGGCTTTCCTCCCACATCTCTTATTGACGTTCTTATCTCGGAAGGATTTATCACCGTGATCGAGACGCTGGATTTTCGAAGTTTTGTGTTCAGACTTTTCGCGAATCCTCTCACCCACCACTTTGAAGCCGCATAAATGGGTTCTCTTTTACGGGGGAACTTTCCGGAGAAACTTCCGATGAAGATGAGATTTCCTCCTGATTTTTTTAAATGAGGCAAGGAGTTTTTTGCGGTAAAGAATACACCGTCCATGTTGGTCTCTTTTATTTTTTGAAATTCTGCTTCGGGTATATCCAGAAGGTCGCCATACGCGCCCACGCCGGCGTTGCAGATAACTATATCGAGGGTGTTGAATTCATCCAATGTATGGCGGATGGCTTCCTTCATCTGATTCTCCTTTCTAACGTCGCAGCGGTTTACC
Source organism: Hadesarchaea archaeon (assembly GCA_046538535.1). Lineage (GTDB taxonomy): Archaea > Hadarchaeota > Hadarchaeia > Hadarchaeales > JAGGTB01 > CAYLJV01. The sequence continues at coordinate 7,056 of JBKHIS010000038.1, forward strand.
AGGACATCGGTTTCAGCTTCCTCTGCTACTTCGTTGAGTTTTTCCTCTCGTCGAGCGAGGAGAGATAGCGAGACTCCATTTTGGGACAGTTTTATTGCAGTCGCCCTTCCAATCCCGGAGCTGGCCCCTGTAATGAGAGCCGTTTTTCCCTTTAGCGATTTTTCCTCATCTTTTGTCGTCATTTTTTCAATTTTGAGTTTGATTCTTTAGTTTTCCAATTTGCGGAGATTCTTCCAAGCTTCTCATTATCCATGTTTATAAGAGATACCAGTAGTCGCTTGGGCGGTTATTTCCTTTATTTAAAGGAATAAATATTTATTTCTTGCCGATGGATTCCGAATTTGCCTGGTTTTAGGAGCGTTTCCCCATTTTCACTATTTCTTGTAATTTCCGCCTGGGATCTGAAATCTTTTCTCTTTGGATCATTCCGTCCCCTTTCTCGGGGTTTAGGAGGTGTCTTCTTTATTCCCTTCCTGAATTAGGGCTTCCTTTCTTGCTTCTTCGTAGACATCTCTCAAGCTCTCCTGCTTTCTTTTTGCGGCTTCGAGGCAGCTATCGAATTCGGGGGTGACTGTCTTCCTGTCTTTGAAGTAGCCTACCTTTACTGCTATATCGCCGTATTTGGTTTCAATTTGCTTCACTTCTCTGGGCAGTTCTCTTTTTTCCATCTCCACGTATCTGAAACCGAAAGTGGTGGTTTCTTCGAATAGTATACTTTCGATTTGGGGTAGAATTTTGGCCTCGCACAATACAACGAGCTCCACTCCCGTTCGATTCTTTTTCATGTTTACGGGGACCTGATATACGTCCAGGGCCCCTGCCGAAAGCAACCTGTTTACTGCCTCGCCTATCAGTTCCGGATTGCAGTCGTCGATGTTCGTTTCGATCCTGATGATTTTTTCACTCCTAGGGTCGTGAGCGGAGGGCTCCTCTATCTCTCCGAGGATGGATCTCAGCAAGTTGGGCACAGGCAGTTCCTTGCTTCCTGCCCCTCTTCCGGACCTCAGGACCTTCATCGTGGGAAATGCATCGAATTTATCCACAATGTTCCTAAGCAAGACGGCCCCCGTGGGAGTTACTGTCTCTTCATCCTCTATTGTTGAGTATACAGGAATTCCTTCCAGTAGCTCTACTGTGGCGGGTGCTGGATTGGAGACTTCGCCGTGTTCGGTTCGAATCGTTCCGCCGCGGCCGAGATTGACTTTCGAGCAGTACACCTTTGTCGGTTTTATGTCCTCAAGAAGCGCAAAGGTCCCCACGATGTCGATAATTGAGTCTACTGCGCCGACTTCGTGGAAGTGTACCTCCCCCTTTTCCACCCCGTGGATTTCGGATTCCGCCTCCGCGAGTTCGTCGAACGTTTTCAGGGATTTTTCCAGGACGTAATCCGACAGGTTGCTGTCTCTCAGCAGCGTTCTGATGTCGGAAATGTGTCTTTCCCTTTCGTCGTCCGATAGTACGGTGACCCTCTTGGCGATTTCGGCTCCCTTTTTCAAATTCTCAACTTTTATCTCAGCATCGACATCCAGTTTACCGACCAGATCGTTCAAAATTGCTTTTGAAGCCCCCAGGTCGATCAGCGTTCCTAGAAGCATGTCTCCGGCAACTCCGGAATAGCAATCCAGGTATATTGCCTTATTCGTCATTATTTACCTCGTTGATTAGCGAGGCCATGTATGCGGCTCCGTATCCGTTGTCCACGTTCACGACCGCCAGGCCTGGAGAACAGCTGTTCAGCATCGTGAGAAGGGGGGATATGCCGTTCAGATGCGTTCCATAGCCCACGCTCGTGGGAACTCCTATGACGGGAACGGGGATTAATCCTGACACCAGGCCCGGAAGCGCTCCCTCCATTCCGGCCACAACTATTACGACGGATGATTCTCTAAGTTCCTTCAGTTTGGATATTATTCTGTGGACCCCTGCTATGCCCACGTCGTAGAACCTCCGGACGGCGTTACCGTGGATCTCGGCCGTAACCGCGGCCTCCTCCGCGATTTCCTCGTCGGAAGTCCCGCCGCTGACCACGGATATGGGCCCTCCGGTCTTTTCCTTTTCTCGCCCGACTTGGACGATCCTGGCCTTTTCGTGGTAAATTGCGTCTCCTATCCTTTTTTTGATGTGATTGAAGGTTTCTTCGTCTGCTCTTGTGGCTATGACCGTCTGGTCGTCGGGGTATTCAGAAATAATTTCGACTATTTCCTCCTTTGATTTCCCCTCGCAATATATGGCTTCGGGGTAACCCCTGCGGAGCTCCCTGTGGGTATCCACTTTAGTGTGACCAAGGTCCTTGTAGGGGAGATACTTCAATTCCTCTAGGGCTTGCTTGACTTCGATTTCGCCTTCCTTAACCTTTTTAAGTATTTCTTCGAGGTCCTTCATTCTATCTCCCGGTACTTTAAATTGAAATTGATATGATTTATCAGCTATTTAGAAGATTATCCTTACCTTTATTAACTCTGTTTCGGTGAAGCGTTCCCCACCTGAAATCTTTTATTTTTCTACCTTTTCCCTGAGTGGCTGAGCGAACTCGATGTGAACCTTTTTTATCGTATCGGAATTAAACATTTTACTCGTGCGGGGGTACCCAAGTGGTCAAAGGGGCTAGATTCCCCCAATTCTGCGTTGGGGGAAGGCCAAGCTTAGGACCTAGTGGATTAGTCCTTCCGGGGTTCGAGTCCCCGCCCCCGCATCTTCTTTCCGGTCCGATTCGTGACAGGACTTTTGATGAACGTCTGGACTCTCGACAGCGATACGATGTCCATCAACTACTATGATGCGAAGATAGAAAGCCCTGGACATAGAGGGGAGGGCGATTATGACAGGTCGTCTTAATAGGGGCGGAGCCGGCATTTGGGGTGATGGAGATACTTATTACTTTACGACAAAACTTGCACAATAAATCAGAGGTTTTGGATCCGCCATCTTAAAGTATCTAACTGACCAAAAAACCCGATCGAGCAAGGCTTTGGACTTTTCCTTATCAACTCTTTTTAAGCGCGGTACATGAAAAGGGGTGTTTTGGAGGTTTTGGCCCGTTACCCCCTAATATCTACAAACGTAAACTCTTTATTACTAAAGTATCGTATGGAATACTTGAGGTCGGTAGTAATGTCCGAAACAAAAAATGTTAGCTTCAAGGCCACGAAAGAACAGATCGAACAGATCGATAGGGCCGTGGAGTCGGGACGGTTTACGTCCAGGGGAGAGTTTCTCCGGTCCCTTCTCCGGAAGGTCGAAAACGCTGAGCTCTCCGAGAAGGCTAAACGTGACATAGAAGAGGCCAGGAAACAAGAGGGCGAACCGCTTGACGAACTCTTTTGAACTGACTCGGGCCCCGAAGTTCGACGAGACGCTTGAAATGCTCCCGGAAGAAACTCAGGAGAGGATTCTGAAAAAACTCAAGGAGTTCGATCAACAGGTAAACGAGTACTCCATAGACCCGAGGCAGCACGGGAGCACTAAATACATTTCAGAAAAGAGGGTCTGGAGGTTGAGGATCGGGGACTACCGGGCCTTTTTCGATATCTTAGGAGACGAAATCAAGTTTCTAGTCATCCGACACAGAAAAGACGCCTACAAGAAATAGAGTATTTTTCTCTTGCTTGGTGTGTGAAAAAAATCACCCAACACACTGAATTCCTGCCTCTACACTTTGTTTCAAGTTCGATTTGTGACGGGACTTTTAATGAACGATCCGGACTCTCGACAGCGGTAGATTGCCTACGAACAACTATAAAGAGAGAATGGTAAGCTTGGAGAAGAAGTAGAGGTTCTGGGAGGAGGAAACGTTGCTCTCGCCAAGCTTTCTTCTGTTTTTAGGGAAAAGAGGTCCGTACGCAACAAAGTAGAATCAAACCTGGAAAGGGATTTACCTGTTAGAGAAATCAAATCGCCCGTTTGGTATATGCAAACATGCAAGAAGCTGGATAAGACCAGAGGTTTACACACAGATCTAACTTCCGATTTACTCTTGAGTTTCTAAGAGACAAAGGATGGAACATAAACGAACGAAGCAAGAGATTAAATGACGTGGAGAAGCTAGAAAGATTCGGCGAAAGTCTCAGAGATTTTTTTACAGTCTTTATAAACCAATTGAGTATGAAAGAAGTTAATAGTGTGTAAACTTTCTTGGAAATGACGGGAACTTCTTGAAGTCAGGAATTATTTACATAGTTTTCAGGTCTTTTTTTATATTCATAAATTTGTCTCAAACGTATACAGCCTCTAATTATAAATTTCTGCATCGGACTTGCTACGTTTTTGACTTTTCTCTCAAGCTTTCATAAATGGTTTAATTCTCAGAGCAGAGCACATATCATTAGTCTACGGTTGTCGTTCCAAGCGCCGTCCCCGAAGATTCGTGGATGAGAACTATCCGGTCGCCTTCATTCATATTATCTTCCGTTTCTACTTTCAGTCTCTTCCCCACGCTAAAAGTTTCACTTCCATTCGTTAGATCAAGGTCATTAGCGGCAAGTCCGCCGATCGTAACGTTCAAATCTGATAATTTTACGCTGTTCCCTCCGATATGATTTATGTAGAAAGTAGAAGCTCCCGCACGAGTATTTTCAAACGTCACGGATAAGCTGAGAGTAGATGAATCCTCCTCATTCTTTCCCTCACTAGACGAAACATCACTGTTTTTCTCTTCTACAGTTGTCGTTGCGAGTGCGGTTCCGCTCGGGTCGTGGGAAAGGACTATCCGATCTCCTGAGCTAAGGGAATCCTCGGGGGTCACTGTTAATCTATCTTCCACAGCGAAGTAATCACCATTAGTTAGTGTTCCATGGGTTCCTTCTACCGTCA
>JBKHIS010000089.1:0-3366 GCA_046538535.1 Hadesarchaea archaeon
CGAAGTTCTCCAGGAGATGGATTCTGCGGATAAGACTGTTTGTGTGGAAACAAATGCAACCGGACAACTTGCGGAGGTTGTTAAGAAGGAAACTCTCCGAGATGTGGATGAGAAAATTCTCAAGTACGATATGCGCCCGTTCAATCCGCTGGATTTATCGAAAAAGTTAGAAGAGGTGTTCGAATGAGCCGGGAGTTAGAGACACCTGTGGAGAATACTTGGTGCTCTGGCTGTGGTGACTTTAGCATTTTGAACGCGGTTAAGATGGCTTTTGGCGAGCTTGACGAAAGCGGTGAGGTTCCACTTGATAAAATGGTCATTTCTGCAGGGATTGGTTGCCACGCTAAGATTTTCGATTATCTGCCTGTGAATGGTTTTTATACTATTCATGGGAGAGTCCCTCCTACGATTTCCGGAATTAAGATTGCAAACCCTGAGCTGACTTTAGTTGGTTTTGCTGGAGATGGAGATGCCTACAATGAGGGGGTAAGCCACCTTATTCACGCAGCCAGAAGGAACGTAGACGTGACGATTGTCATTCACGATAACAAGGTCTTTGCACTCACTACGGGCCAGTTTACTCCTACAAGTCCAAAGGGCTTTAAAGGAAAGTCTACTCCTGAAGGAAGCATTGAACTTCCACTAAATCCACTCCATCTGATGATGGCGAACGATGCCTCCTTTGTCGCTCGAGGGTTTTCAGGAGAAATAAACCACCTCAAGAAACTCTTAATCGACGCTGTTAAGCATCCTGGTTTCGCGTTGATAGACATTTTACAGCCCTGTGTTACTTTCCATAATTTGTGGGATTTCTATAAGAAAAGAGTTTACAAGCTTGGTGAGGAAGACCACGATGTTTCGGATTTTTCCGCAGCGTGGAAAAAGGCAGAGGAAAATGAGGACAGGATACCGATAGGTGTGTTTTACAAGGAGGAAAGGGATACCTTCGAGGAAGTGATTAATGACGGGAAAGCGCCAGTAAACAGAGAAAAGGATGTGTCGATCGATTCGATTCTTGAAACCATGAAGTAGTATCTTTGGAAATTACTCCGGCCTTCCTTTTCCTTAATTTTTAAAAACACGTTTAGTAGAAGCTCTAAGATCACCATGCCGACTGAGATCGTAAGTACGTAAACCATGATTAACTTTCTTTCCCATGACTTTTTTGACAATGGCGAATTGGGGGCACTAAAAGCGGTGCTATTGACATCATGAGAGCAATAGAGGTTCCGAAGTGTAGCTATTTTCGTATCGAACTTTGCACTACTGGAATGATTCTGACGATATGTTTTCTGTTGCTTTGTCAAATATCATATTCTCTAGTCCAGTATCTCGCGTATTTCTTGCTTGGACGGGATTCTTCCGCTTATTTTGATCTCGCCGTCGACGACAAGGGCTGGAGTGCTCATAACTCCTCTACTCGCAATTTCCCCGGGGTCTTCTACTTTTTCTAGCTCGATTTTCTCCTCAGAAATATCCTTCATTGCTTTTCGAGTAAGGTCTTCCAGTTTTTTACAGTTAGGGCAACCAGGTCCCAATATCTCAACTTTCATTTTTCACACTCCTTGCAATTTTTAACATTTTTTCGATTTCTTCAGGATTTTTTATCTTTCCTTCAAGTTTCTTTCCTCTCTTCCTTGTTTTCAGTATCCCTGCTTCTTCCAGTTTGGTAAAGTGCCGGTAAATTACAGATAAATCCTTTTCTATTATGGTATTGAGTTCACAGTAGCACTTGTAGTCGTCTTCCTCCAGCAGGTACTTTACTATTCTTAGCCTCGGTTCGGATGCTAGCGCCTTGAATATTTCAGAGTTATTTTGCATTTATGCACAGTAATGCAAATTTATTAATAAAGCTTTTTGGATCGATTTAGCATTACATAGAATAAAGTCCGGAAAAATTAATAATCATACATAATTCTTTGTATTCATAGGGCCCGTAGCTTAGTTCGGTTAGAGCGCCCGGCTCATAACCGGGTAGTCGTGGGTTCAAATCCCACCGGGCCCATCCCACCTTTGGTTCGATGGACACACTGTTCTCTTTAAAGGGAACCTTTCTTCACGCGTCAATAGGTGGTCCCAGTGACTCCGGACTTCGAAATTTTCTGGACGAAGGGATCCAAGCAGATTAATTTCCATGACCCGAACATTATTTTCTGCCTCGGAAGAATAGGGAGCGAAAAGTCGGCGTTTTTGGAAAACATGGCTTATCAGCACTTGCAGAACGGAACCAAGGTTTTGGGCCTTTTCGGCTCTAAAGATGGTGAAGGCCTGGCCTGGTTAAGGTCCAACGTGGCGGACGATTACGATATTAAGCTGATTCATGATGACATGGTGAACCTTAAAAATCACGATGGAATACAGGGGACCAAGTTCGGCCTTGAGGACCTCAAGAAAGCTGATATTTTTGTTTCGGCCAGCCCTCTCTATACTTCTATGGACAACGAGTTCGAGGCCGTGAACCATATCTTTGATAAGCTCTGGAATTGGACTTACTGGGATACTCCTGTTTTCATAGTTATTCGAGAGGCCGCAAACCTGTTATATTCGAGAATAAAGGTAAGGGAAAAATCAAACGATGGCGAAAGCGGAATTTAATTATATGATAAGGGAGAGTAGGCACTCAGGATTTTATTTGGGCTTGGATTCTACAAAGCACACTTAAATTGACTTTTATGTCAGAAAAATTACCGATTTTCTAGTTCTTAAGAACCTCGGGATGTATGGCCTCCCGAGAGACCTACACTGGATCTATTCGGTCTTTGACCCCGATGCATTGCAGAAACTAAACCCTAACGAGTTCAGATTGGTTAAGAAGGAAGGAGCAATGGGGCTAGGAACCTCGGACTTTCCAAAATGGCACAAGAGAGAGGCGAGAAAAGTCTGGTGTAAAAGAATACCCCTTTCGGTTTAAGGGAGATTTAGGAGGTTGATGTTTGTTTTCTCTGAAAGATTAAGAAGAAGCCAAATTAAAAGACAGAATGAAAAGTTTATTTTTTGCTGTTTTCGGAACTTTTGAGAATAATATTTCATTAACCTCACTGGGAAAAACTTCTCCCTTGTTAAGAAAGCTAAAGAGGTTCTGGAAAATTAGTTTTCCTAAGGTCCGGGTGAGACGACTCAGAAAAGATAAAGGTGTGAGACGTTTTGTTCGGAATATTAATTTTGATTCAGACGATCTTATCTATCCTGTATTTGTGGAAGAAGGAATAGAGGGGAAAGAAGGGATCGAAGGATTGCTTGGTTAGTACTATCCTGGTTTGGATTTTTTGGAAGGTCAATTAAGAATAAAGTTTCTTATGAAATTAAGAGGAGTTTTAAAACTGAGGATAACAAATAAGTCCCCATAAAGCTTCTTTGCGCATTTAG
>JBKHIS010000090.1:0-3282 GCA_046538535.1 Hadesarchaea archaeon
GGAACGAGTACAAGGCCAACGTAAGTCAATGGGAACTGGATAGGTATCTTGACACTTTCTGAGATTTTAAAACCTATCATAGAGGTATTTTGGTCGATCTTTCACCGTTTCCCATTTCCTCTTTTTAATTTTTATTATTTTTTTATTATTATTTTTAAGAACAATCCAAAAAATGGAAATGTAGCAAACTTATACTCTTCAATCCACCTCGGAATACCTATTGTAAAAAAAATTCCTCCTCTAAATTGATTCTTTAAAGAAAATAAAACAACTTTAAAACCATTCCACATTACCTATTAATACGGTTGGGATATGTCAGGAAAACTTGTAGTCGGAATAGACATAGGCGGAACAAATCTAAGAGGTGTACTATCCGACGAGAAAAGCAATTTCCTTCATCGGATAGAGGAAAAGGTGGACACCAAAAACAACATGGCTCTGAGCAATCAAATTGCAGATACTGTGAAAAAACTCTGTGATTCCGAAGGCATCGGAACGAACCGAATTAAAGGAATAGGAATTGCCTCTACTGGGCCTATGAGAAGAGAAGAAGGCGTGCTGATTAATCCTTCTAACCTACCCTTTGAGAGAATTCCAATTACAAATCCCGTTGAAGAAAAGCTTGATATTCCAGCCAGTCTCGTGAACGATTGTATCGCCGGAGTAATGGGAGAAAAAAAGTTTGGAATCGGGAGGAAAAGAAAAGCCAAAAACATAGTATATGTAAATATCGGCACTGGAATAGGTGGAGGAGCAATTGTGGATGGTAACGTGCTTTTTGGACATTCGGGAAACGCAGCCGAAATCGGCCATTTAACAATTGATCCCAAGATGAGGTTAAAATGCGGTTGTGGAAAAAAAGGACACTGGGAAGCTTATTGCTCAGGAAAAAACATCCCCAATTTTGTAAAAATGAAATTTGACACCGCTGATGATGAGCGATCCCGCGAGAGTGTTTTATTCAAGAGAGCCAAGGGAGACTTATCCAAAATTACAGCAAGGGACTTCTTCGAAGCAGCAAAATCGGGCGATGAACTTTCAAGGGAACTTTTAGATGAAATGGGAAAGATGAACGCAATCGGATTCTCCAACGTGGTGGACTTCTTTGCGCCTTCGGTGATTACAATAGGAGGAACGGTGGCCCTAAAAAATAAAAAAGAGATACTCAGGCCAATCAAAAACCGCATAAACGATCATATAAGAAATCCCGAACCCGAGATAACAATAACTCAGCTAGGGGAGGACATCGGTCTTTACGGAGGAGTGACAGAAGCCCTAAATCTATAGAGATATATTCTTAACTCTTGAGAAAAATCTTCATCTACGAAACCAATATCAAAAAAACCCAATTTTTCGAAAGATTAGCAAAACTCGAAAAATCTGGTCTGTTGAATAATTCGAGGTAAGACCCGTTCCTTCTGCTTTGTCGTTATCCGGCCTATCAGTTTTATTTTCCTTTCTAGACCTTTGTCACCGAGTTACAAAGTAAAATTTCCTCCGGACTTCTCGGACCATCCGCACTCTGTTTGTTGCTCTGGCTTTTTCGACAAAACATCGTTTGACGGCGGAGAAGAATCCCCCGACTCGCCATCTCTTGCCGTATTCATGCTCTTTTTTCCATTATTCATATCCCAAGTCGTGGAATTCATTTGCGGCCTTACCTCTGGGCGATAATCCAGTGTTTGCGTCTTTACGGAGTTTGACTCCGGGCGGCGGACCCACTCCTTTTTTCTCCAAGAGTTCGAAAATCTCTTTCGTGTCGTAGGCTCCGTCCATCAGACATTCCTTCAGGTCCAAATCTTCGACTAATTCCTCAAAAACCTCCGAATCACCAGTCTTCTCGTCCGTTATCTCGATCGACAGCATTTCTCCAAACTCTGACTCCAGTGCAACGTGTACTTTGATACATCCATTCCTCTCTTTATCGTGGTATTTCCGAATCCATTCACCACGATTCATCACCTTGATCCCAGTAGCATCTACTGCAAAAACCATCTCTCCCTCTTTTTCCAGAACTTCTAGCTCCAAACCCCGAATCCGGTGCCGGAGAGTCGTATAATCCGCCGACTCTAGCTCAGAGAAAAAATCGGAGAGCTTCGATGAAACCCTCTCCAGTTGCCGGTAAGGCAAATGAAGGAACTCATACCAAAAGACAGCGAACCGGGCAAAACTCTCCAGAAACTCGTAAAACCTTCCAACCCTACCTTCATTAATTTCGTCCAGATCGTCAAACAAAGAATCCAAAAAATTAGGAGTAAAATAGAACTCACCACGCTGAAAAAGCTCAGAACTGTACCCTTCCCAGTCTCAAGACAGACAAACCAACTCCAAACAAGTTTCTCCAGCCCCGACAGCCCGCTCAATCAAAAAAATGTGAAAAAAATAGAGATAAAAAATATTAGTTATTCAACAAGCCAGAAAAATCAAAAGACTTTTTAGGGGGGATTTATAAGAATTATGGCGTCATAATTTGAGGGAGTTGATTGAATTTGCCGGAGATAACTGGAGCGAAAGCCCTTATAGAATCGCTTAAAGAAGAAGGCGTCGAAACTATATTCGGCATACCTGGTGGCGCGATGATAGACGTATACGATGCACTTTACCAGGAAGAGAAAATAAATCATATTCTCTGCAGGCACGAACAGGGAGCCGCACACGCTGCCGACGCCTACGCAAGGGTAACCGGGAAGCCGGGAGTTTGTATGGCCACATCTGGGCCAGGAGCCACGAACCTAACCACTGGAATAGCAAATGCAAACATGGACAGCTCCCCCGTTATCGCCATAACAGGTCAGGTTTCTCAAAATTTGTTGGGAGTCGACGCCTTCCAAGAAGCCGATGTCCTCTCAACGATGCTCCCAAACACCAAACATAACCTCATGCTTAGAGATGCATCCAAAATCCCCAAAAGGATAAACTACGCATTCAAAGTCGCCACTACGGGGAGGCCGGGTCCAGTTCACATTGACTTCCCCAAGGACGTTCAAAACGACGAGGCCAAAATAGAGGTCCCGCAAGAAGCGGAATACAGAAAGAAACCGAGGATGGAACCCAATAAGGAGGAAATTAAGGAAGCGGCCGAAATCATCTCCGAAGCCGAACAACCCCTAATTTTTGCAGGTGGTGGAGTCATTCTTTCCAAGGCCTGGCCGGAACTCAAAGAGCTTGCTGAGCAGCTCGAAATTCCCGTCGTAACTTCCACGATGGCAAAGGGAGTAATCCCCGAGGATCACCCACTCTCTCTCGGAATAATGGGTATGCATGGAAGGATGACAGCAAATA
>JBKHIS010000091.1:0-3266 GCA_046538535.1 Hadesarchaea archaeon
CCCCCTTTCTCGAGCTCCCCACCCAGGGCCTCGATCAACTTCCCCCGACGGAGCAGCTCGTCCACGTGGCCGGCGGCACGGTCTCGATCGTATTTCTTCTCCTCCACCAGGTAATCCACGAGCTCGTCACGGTCAAAATCGCCCATCTCGACGGCCTCGAGGATCTCCTCAACGAGTTCTTTCTGACTTTTATCATTATTTGTTACAGGTGTTACGCTTGTTTCAGACGTTACGGATACCTCCGCTTCATTTTCATTACCACCCTTACCCCTCTTTTTTTTCACGTTATTTTTCATATTATTATTAGTCGAAGTATCTGTAACACCTGAAACATCCGTAACACCCGTAACAGAATCGGAGTAATTTTCCAAAGTCCCCCCCATTGAAGCGATTTCAACTTCGTCAGGAATATATCTTTCGAGAATTTTTAATATTTCCTCGACATCATTCTTAACAACTCTCTTGGTTCCTCCATCCACCCTCTTGACCTTCGTGTTCAATCCGAGCTGCTTCAACCATTTACCCACGCTTGATGGAGCAACATCATCGTAGTTGTGTTCCTCCTCAAGCTTATCGGCTATGTTGCTTGGAGTCAAAATACCCCCATTCTTCATGATCTTGTTCACGCAGTCGGCAACCCTTCCTTCGTGGGTATTGGATCGTTCCTCTCTCAATTCCTGCTGGTAACCCTCCAGGAATTCGTTAAATCTACCAAACATTTCCTCGTCGTTCCAAAAAAGTATTGAGAAATTGATGGTGGCTTGGATTAATCTCCTATCCAGTTCCTTGTTTTGCACTTTCTCCCAAATATTTTTAACTTCGTTTTCGTCTATCTTCCAAAAGTTTTTAAAGCGAAACATCAGCAACTTGTCCCTTAGTTCCTGTTGCTTTTCGTAAAATTCGTCGGTCAGTATTGGTAGGATATCGTCTCTATCCGTTTCCTTCATGGTCTCCGTCAAGCATCGAGACTCTAATGCTTGGTCGTCCCATTTCCCCCGTGTGGCTAATATTTTCGGGGAATAAGGGTTCGTAACCACAACTTGATCCTGTTTTTCTTTGTGTGCCTTTATTATGCAACCTGTCGATTCAAAACCCTCGTTTAATATTTTTACCATGTTCGTGTCGGTGTCGCTTTGCTTGAAATCTGCCTCGTTCATCATCAAAGTGCCCCCCCATCTTTCAACCATTCTCTCTATTGCGGCTGCAGTTGTTGCCCCTGCTGTATCTATGGCTTTGTAACATATCCCACCGATAGTTTTTACAGCTCTAGTTTTTCCCGTTCCGAAATCTCCTAAAAATCTCAAGTAGGGGATTGTCGATACCCGATCGTGGACCCAGGTGAGTAGTACGTACCATGCAGACAGTTCCAAAAATTTATCGGAAAAATCAACCCATCTATTTATGAAGTCTTTTATCTCATCTATCAACTCGTTGACATTTTCGTAGTCTTTTGCTTCCTTTGGAAGTTTAACCGCTCCTTTCTCCACCGTTTCATCTATATATGGTTTGTAGACTTCACCTGCGTATTCTATTTCGTCTCTATATTTGAGATTACCGTCGTTCCAAACAGCAAAACTAGGTAGGCCGTCGTTCATAACTGTCTCCGCCAGAAAATTCTCCGTAACTACGGATGGAACTTCTTTAACATCTTCTTTTTCCTCTTCACTTTCCTTTCTAGTTAGTTTTTCGGCTTCTTTCCTCGTAATCAAGTTCTTTTTATAAGCAGATTGCACCACTTGAATCCATTTTTTACCCACCAAAGGAGTGCTGTCTTTCCAGCTCCAGGAACCACACTTGATGATATCTTCAAATACGGCTAGAAGTTCGAAGGGGCCACCGCCGCATTCGTGGCTGGCGCTAAAGCAAGTCCAGACATTTTTTTCAGGTACTATTTTAAAATTAAATCCGGTATCGGATCCATGTTTGGGATGTGATCCCTGTAAACCCTCCCCATGTTTTTTTAGGTCGTTATCGGGGTAGTATTTTTCGAGTACATCCATAACCGTAAGCGATGACTTCTCTTCTCCTCGGTAATCAATTCTTTCTTCTTCTCTATTCTTATACTTCTTTCTTATTTCTTCGATAACCTCTCCAATTTCTTTAATATCTTTTTTTCCCTTCAGGTATTTCCCGGTTACGGTAAAAAAACGGTTTTTTGGGTAGACTTCAACTTCCGGATTTTCCGACGTTATTTGTTCTTCCAATTCACTCCTTCCAATTATGTGGAGCCCTGTTTTTGATGGCGAAAGTTCAGTATAGCTATCGGCCTTTTCAACTAACTCCGATACCCAATTTTCTATTTTATTGTCTTCATTCACGCAGTTGTCGAAGTCTATACCAGTATAGGGTCCTTCTTTGGAAAATGAAAACCCTATTCCATAGTCCTCTCTTTTCTTTGCGTATTTTTTTGCTTCTTTAAAACTCGTCCAGTTCTTTGGATCAGTTCCATCGGCCTGATGCCAGTGTCCTTTAGACCAAGGTGCCGCTGGTAATTTTGTCAGTTTTTTGTTTCTCTTTTTCTCAAACCAAATTACCCACTGATCCCTTTTTTTCAGTTCTTTAGGAATGTTCTCTTCTTTAAATTTCATTTTATATCCCCATTTTTATCAAAAACATATCCGCCCCCTAACTTGTGATAATTGTCACATCTCCAATTTTTACAGACAAACCCTCTTTCTCTTTTACGCCAGTATAGCTTCCTTCCGCAGTCCGGACAAGAGGGGTTTTCACATTCCGGCTTGGGTAGATATGTATTTTTATTGTGTTTCGGGTTCAGTTCCTTAATTAGGAATTTTTCCCAAACCCTACTGTCAAGATTTTTGATAGTTAATACAAACTCTACCTTGTCTAGTACGGCATCTATTTCAGTTCCTTTTACAGCGTAGTAACTAGGATTATCTTCATAATGATTTTTCTGTTCTTCGTTTAGTTTGTCTATGGTTCTTTTGTTACTTTTCCAGTCCTTTATATGCTTATTTATTCTGTTTTTTATGCTGTATTCAGTTTGTCCAATGTATAGACATTCGCTATCTTCACTGAAAAATAAATAATTTCCCCGATAGTCCGAATCCACATCTTCTATAGAGTTAAATATGTCAATCTCAAGTTTATCTATTATCCCTCGTTTGAACAATTTCTCTAAGCTATCAAATTGAGGAATGAAGTAAAATTCACTATCTTTATCCAATATTTTACCCCCCTTTCCATTCGCTCTCGGGATCGCAGCCTTCCAGGGCATCGAAGTCGGGGTCGGCCCCCTGTTTCCA
>JBKHIS010000039.1:0-11301 GCA_046538535.1 Hadesarchaea archaeon
GAATCGTTTTGTGGAGGCCCGCTCGAGATGTGATCTCTTAGGTTCTGTCGAGAACCTGCTTGACCGGCTGAAAGGATCGGCTTGGGGATTGGTTGCTACGGTTCAGCACGTGGATAATCTTGATGAAGTTCAAGATTTTCTCGAAAGAAAGGGAATTAAATCTCTCATTGGTGAGCCTGGCCCCCGCTGTAAATATCCTGGTCAGATATTGGGCTGTGATTGGCACAGCGCAACAAGTTTGGAAGGAGATGTTGATGGATATTTATACTTTGGAACGGGTGAGTTTCATTCAAGAGGGGTGGCTTTGTCCACCAAGAAGAAAGTGATTTCAATAAACCCTTTTTCTGAAGATTTTAATGTAATTTCTTCAGATCTAGATCGATTCATGAGAAAGAGGGCGGCTAGTCTGGACTCCGCCAAGTCTTCGAATGAATTAGGTATATTGGTAAGCACTAAAAAAGGTCAACAGCGGTTTCATTTGGCTCGATTCATAAGGGATAAACTGGAAAAAGCCGGTTATAAATCCTACATTATAGTTTTTGATGAAATAGATCCCAATAAAGCGGTGGATTATGACTTTGATGCTTATGT
This sequence comes from Hadesarchaea archaeon, assembly GCA_046538535.1. Taxonomy (GTDB): domain Archaea; phylum Hadarchaeota; class Hadarchaeia; order Hadarchaeales; family JAGGTB01; genus CAYLJV01. The sequence continues at coordinate 592 of JBKHIS010000039.1, forward strand.
GAATACTGCATGTCCGAGAATACCTTTTAGTGATTCGGAAGCCTTTAACGTATCTATTCTAACTCCCTTTGAGGCACTAGTTATGGTAGGAGAGAGGGAGTGGGATAGTTATGAGCTCGATGAGTTTGGTCTTTCTTGGAATGGTTTTGATGAAAAAGAAGAATTTGGAAATAGTTCTTCAGAAGCTTGAATCCCATCCGGATCCTTCACCGGAGTTAGAACAGTATATGACTCCTGGGGATGTCGCGGCTCAATTATTACATTTTGCCAATTCCCATGGTTCTCTTTCGGGGAAAGAGGTATATGATCTCGGATGTGGAACTGGTCGTCTATCGATCGGCGCTGCGCTGTTGGGAGCGAGTGTCACTGGTGTTGACGTGGATAAGAAAGCGATTGAAATAGCCGAAAAAAACGCTCGAGAGGCGGGGGTGGATGTAAAGTTCGTCGAGGGAGACGTGAAGGATCTCGAACTTTCTCCCGTGGATACAGTAATACAAAACCCACCATTTGGTGTTCAGAGAAGGGGGGCTGATATGGTGTTTCTTGAGAAGGCCCTATCCATGGCGGATTGTGTTTACTCCATCCATAAGGCCGTTCCAAAGAATAGGGATTATATATCGGAACGGGTTAAAGAGTTAGGTGGAAGGATAACAAATAGGATAGAAGAAGAATTTCATATTCCAAATCAATTTAAATTTCACGAGAAGGATGTGCATAGATTTAAAGTTGATCTTTATAGAATTGTTAGGAGGTAGATAAAGAATGAATGAAAAAGTTGAGACTGGAGATTTTGTAGTTCCGGGTGACTTTCTTGCTACACCCCAGGAGTTTATTCCCTCTGAAGGAGTTTATGAGGAAGAAAATGGCGTTTATTCGTCTCGAACTGGAATTGTTTTGAAGGATGCAGATTCTAAGGAGATTTCGGTACATCCAAAGACTAGCATCCCTCCTGTTTTTAAAGAAGGTGACATTGTCATTGGTAGAATAGGCCGTATCAGAGGCCAGATAGCGAATGTAGAGATCGGGGCGATTAGAGGCAGTGAAGACAGAGAGATACCATACATAGAGGAAGCTATTATTCACATATCTAAGATATCTGACGAATATGTAGACGACATAGAGGACGAGTTAAAGCCGGGGGATATAGTGAGAGCGAGAGTTACGGGTGTTGCGGAAAATTCTTTGAGACTCTCAATTGTTGATACGAGTCTGGGGGTATTGGTTGCCCTTTGCTCCAAGTGTAGAGCCGTTTTGGAAAGAGAAGATTCCGACTTAAAATGTCCTGAGTGTGGGAATGTAGAAGGAAGAAAGCTGGCTAACGACTACAGACAAGGTATCCTGTAAAATGACAGAGTCGAAAAGATTGTTACAGTTCCCTTTGGAAAGCACAGACCAGTTGATTAAAGTAGTTAATGGGATAACTGAAATGAAAGCAGATATAGATTTGAATTCGACTCCTTCGACCGTGGAGATATCCATTTATGGCTCTGAAAGCAAGGTAAAGGATGTCTCTAAGAAGATTAGAAAACTAGTTGAGGAGTCGAAAAATACATAGTCTTCCCCCTACCAAATACTATTAAATTAGAAGTACATTTTTCATCTGGTGTTTGTATGGAAATAGAGCTGCTGGAAGAGGACAAGAATAAATTAAAAATCAAAATATTGGATGAAGGCCATACTTTAGCCAATGCTTTAAGAAAGGAGCTACATGATCAGGATCATGTAGTAACTGCCTCTTACAATATAGATCATCCTTTGATTGGAGAGCCAGTGATGCATATAACGACGTCCGGTGATGTTTCCCCAAGGGAAGCGCTTGTCAAAGCCGCGAATAAACTCGGCGAGGATTACAATAAGGTAAAGAGTGAGTTTGACAAGACACTGGAAGAATTATAATGCTTGATTTTTCCTCCTGTTATACCAGTCCGAGGGCGGCTGTTTTAGATAAGGATTTAGCAAAACTCGGTGATGCTTTGGTTAATTTCATTTATTCAGTTGCTAAATCTAGAGTCAAAGGAAAACCGGATGCAGGTAAAGTTCCGAATAGCGTTTTGTCGGATGCACTTCACGAGGCAGGCATGAGAGGTTTGGCGCCTTCTAGGGTGGACAGACATATGTTGGGGGATGTTACTGAGGCTATAGTGGCGTATGCATGGATCGAAGGCGAGTTGGATTTGGAAGAATCTATTGATATCGTTTCGGGTTCTATATCGGGAGAGGATTTTGAAAAGAGACGTTTTTTATTAGAATCGACAACGAATGGATTTGTGGATCTTTTAGACCTGATTTCAAAGAGAATAAATTTTGGAGATGAATAAATTCGCCTCTGTAAAAACTGGAACTAGAATTATAGGATTTGATGACGGATCCTTTGATTCGAATAGTGATAAAACGACCTGTTTAGTTGGGGTAGTTACCAGAGGAGGAGATGGCTTGGATGGTGTTTTAGTTAGAGATATCGAGATAGATGGAATGGACTTGACTTCCACTTTGGTGGGCATGATTAATGGCAGTAGGCATAAAGAACAACTTCAGATAATTATGACTTATGGAATTACCTTTGGGGGATTCAATATATTAGACACGAAAACTGTTTATAATGAAACCGGTTTACCAATAATAGTAGTTTCAAGAAAAAAGCCGGACATGGAATCGGTTAAAGAGGCCCTAAAAAACCTTCCGGATTGGAAAAGGCGTTGGAATATCTTAAAAAACTCCGGAGAATTAACCTCGGTGAAGACGGGGAACTTTCAAGATATAAGGAGCACTATATACATTCAAACCTGTGGGATTGATGAATACGAGGCAAAGGAGATTGTTAAAATGTCTTCTACGAGAAGCGCGATACCTGAGCCGATTAGACTGGCTCATATTATATCCACGGGAATATCCCGGGGGGAGAGTGTAGGAAGGGTGTAAATATGTCTAGCAAAATTCTCAGAAAGATAAAGAGAGGGCTCCGTCGATATAAAGCACTGAAAGAGATGCTAACGTTATTTCTTTTGATGGGTGTGTTCTTTTTTGGGGTAAATGGAGTCTTAGTCCTTGGTTTGAGAACTAATTCTCCTATAGTGGGTGTTTCCGGAAACAGCATGACTCATGGTGATAATGTTTGGGCTGATTTTTATAGTGATAATGAGATTACTAATTTTCCTTTTCAGGAAGGAATAAATCAGGGCGATCTCGTTTTTGTAAAAGGTGCAAATTCTATTGATGAATTAAAAGTAGGGGATGTGGTGGTTTGGAGGGATAGGGGTAAGCGTATTATCCATAGAGTGGCAATTAAAAAAGAGAATTTTGTTGTGACGAGGGGGGATAACAATAGGTACCTCGATAGGAAAATTGGATCGGATGAGATTATAGGTAAGGCTGTTATATCTATTCCCTATCTTGGATATCCATCCCTTTGGGGTGCAAATTGAATGAGTGAAATGAATTGTCCTTTTTTAACGGTCGACATCATTATAGAGGTCAGGGAGGGGCTAGTGCTGATTAAGAGAAAGAACGAACCCTACAGGAGAGAATGGGCTATTCCAGGGGGCTTCGTTGAAAGGGGGGAAACCGTAGAGGAGGCTGCTCGAAGAGAAGCGAAGGAGGAAACGGGTCTGGATGTGAAGCTCAAGGAATTGATTGGGGTATACTCGGACCCGGAACGAGATCCAAGAGGACACACTGTCTCAATTTGTTTTACTGCCGATAAAGATGGAGGTCGGTTGAGGGCCTCAAGTGATGCAGCGGACGTAAGAGTTTTCAAGGATGTTCCTTGGAATAATCTTGCGTTTGACCATGATAGAATCCTAAAAGACTTTAAGAAAAGGTGATTAGAAAATGGATTTTTGTCCGGAATGTGGGAATTTAATGAGTCCAGACAAGCGGGATGAGGGTGTTTTTTTAGTATGTCCCGCTTGTGGGTATGAGGAGTTGCAGGAAGACGCTGATTCTGATTCCTATAAGGTGGTAAGAGAGGGTAAAAAAAAGGAGGAAACCGCAGTGGTTGAAAAGGATCAGGAAAGTCTTCCAACTGCCAATAAAACTTGCCCAGATTGTGGTCATGGAAAGGCTTATTGGTGGATGCAGCAAACTAGAAGTGCTGACGAGCCCACAACTCGGTTTTATCGCTGTGTTGAATGTGGACATACTTGGAGAGAATATTAGGGTGAAACTCAATGAATGGATTTTCCCCTGGTTACAAGCCTTCAGCGAGACCTAGAAGGATTTCGGAAATAAAGACTGCCGATGATCAAGTTCAGGTCGTTGGATTGGTAGTTGATAAAGAGGAGTCGACTTTGGTTTTGGATGATGGTTCTGGTAGCGTGAACGTCCTCTTTGAGGATCCAAATCTTGTGGAGGGAATAGATGTTGGGTCAAAGGTAAGAGTCTTCGGAACACCCTTGAATATCGGCGATACTCACGAAATCCATGCCACCATTATTCAGAATCAGGAGGGTCTTGATCTCGATCTTTACAAAGAGGTAATGGAAAAGATTAGAAACTTTGAAAAGTACATCAAACAATAGCAATATTGCGGAGGGAAGAAGTTGAAGCTTAAAATGAAGAATTCTGGCGTCTGGAAAAATTGTATTGGTGCTATTTCTAATCTTGTTGAGGAGATTGATTTTGAATTTACTGAGGAGGGTGTGGAGATGAGGGCAATGGATCCCTCTCATGTTGCGCTTTCTGAGTTTAAACTTTCTAGCAATGCCTTTGAGGAATACGAGCTTGAAGGCCCTCAGAAGCTGGGTGTTGACTTGGGGGAAATGGACAGGTTTTTGTCCAGAGCAAAGAAGAATGATGAGTTCACTCTATCCTTTGACGAGTCTGAAGGAAGGCTTAAATTAAAATTTAGAGGCGAATCAACGAGGAGGTTCAGCCTTCCTCTTTTGGAAGTGGAGGAAGAGGATCTTCCAGAGCCTGATTTGGATTTTACTGCGTTCGCTAAAATATCTGCAGGAGCGATAAGCGAAGGTCTCAAGGACGCTGCTTTGGTTGGAGACAATGTAAGGTTTGAACTTCTTGAGGATAAGTTTTTGATGGGTATAGAGAGCGATACTGGAAGCGTTGAAATGGAGCTTTCTGAGGAGGACGGTGGTTTGAAGGAGTTGGATGTTGATGAGCCCTCAAGGTCGATGTATAATATCGGATATTTGGACGACATGTTTAAGGCGGCGAGTTCTAGTGACTTGGTTGAAATCCATCATGGCACTGACCTCCCAATTTTGATGATCTTTAATATTGCGGATGGAAACGGAAAGTTGAAATTTTTGCTTGCTCCGAGGATAGAGACAGAGTAGGCGGTGGTCAAGTCGGAAGAAAAATATATTGCTGTCTTGAATCCCTTTTCCGAAGTTGGTAAAGAAATAGTCCGAAACGCTCCTCCTTTCGATTCGCTTTCTCAAGAAATTAAAGATTTAGCTGTTGATAGGGTAAATGAGTCTTCGGGTCCTGAGGTAAAGGTGCAATTTGAAGAAGATGAGGTTAGGAAGGATGTGCTATCCTTTTACCTTATGTGCCAGTCCGTGGCTGCGGTTTCTTATCCCTATTCTAATGAAGCAACGAGGATTACGGAAGCGACTAGGAAGACCATTAGATATAGAATGTACGATCTATTTAGACGGGGATATGAGAAAATATGCTTTGAGGCTATAAATCGATCTTTTAGATTACGAAAATTGGACGAGGAAGACGGAAGGCTGGGTTCTAAGAAAATCCCTGAGGAGGACATCAGTGATTTGAGAGACCTGGAGCTTGAGAGAGAAGGTATAGATCAAGTAGATGAGAACATAGTGTCTCAATTTACCCCAAAATACGCGATTAGATGGCCTGATCTCATTCCCCTGATGGATAACAAACGTTTGGATCTTACTGATCAGTACTTGGTAGATGGATGGGTTCTGATACCCCCAAAAACTCTTTGGGACTTCTTTGGAACATTTGTTGAGAGCAAGATGATGGAGTATGTCTCCGAACTCTACGATAGATTTTCTCGAAGTAGACCGCCTTCCGAGGTTTTGGAAGAAGTAGGTGAGAGAATATCCGAAGCGGTTCCTGAGAACAAGAGCTCAAGGGAATTTTCGGGATATTCTGGGGGAAAGCTTAAACCCGAGGCGTTCCCTCCCTGTGTAAAAAAGGCTTTAAACGGAGTTCCCTCTGGGAATAGAAATTACGCAGTAATAATGCTTTTGACTCCTTTTCTTTCTTACGCTAGGATTTCTCCCTCTGGAAAGTCGGTTAATAGGATAGCGGATTTCGTAGATGATATATCTGTTATCGAGGAGGACATAGTGCCTCTCATTTTTGAGGCAGCCCAAAATTGTAATCCTCCTTTGTTCGAGGATCAGCCTCAGGATAAGTCAAATGTGTACTACCATATGGGATTTGCCATGACTACACAACCTCGATTAGGTGACAGTGGTAAGTCGAAGTGGTATAGGCCTCCAAACTGTAGGAAGATAAAGTCCGAATCTCCAGCTCTTTGCAATCCCGATGATCTTTGTTCCGAAGTTAAAAATCCATTAACGTATTACTATAAAAGCCTCTCAAAGAGCTCGGAAAAAGAGGAGGGATAGCGTGGAGGAAATGAGGAAGGCCCGTCCCGAAGAGAGGGAGGAATACTATCGGGAGGAGTGGTCGGTTGATGATGTTCCCGACTACATACTTCACAATTTGTCCCTTAGGGAGTTTGGCTTCGATCTGGACGGCACTGGTCCGAGCGATAGATATAATCAGTTTATGACGTCTGAAGATTTGGCTGAATACCTCAGGGATAATCACCCTTTTGCGGTTTACGGGAGCGTAGCCCTATATGAGAGGCCATCTGAGCGTAAAAAGTGGTTGAAATCGGAACTGGCCTTTGATATAGACGCAAAGGATTTGCCATTTAAGAGATGTGATTGTACCGGAGGAAACGTTTGTGAACTTTGTCTTGATGATGCCCGAAAAACGGCCTTAGAATTTGGCGAAACGTTGGAATCCGATCTTGGTTTGGATTCGGTCTCCTATGTATATTCGGGGAGAGGGTTTCACATTAGAGTCTTTGACGAGTCAATTATGGGAATGGGGCAGGCCGCGAGATCGCAAATTGTGGAGTATGTTACTGGAAGTATTATTCCTTCAGATTTTTCCCTTGCGTTGGGATATTCAAGGGTTTTCCGGAAGAGAGCCCTTCGAACTTTCAAAGAGCTAAACGAGGAAGTTCTCAAGGAGAGAAGTTTAAGCCGAAGGATGGCCAAAAAGTTGATGAATAAAAAGGAAAATGTCTTGAAAAAGATGGAAAACGGGGATTTTGAAGGCATTAAGGATTTTGAGGGAATAGGTCCTAAATCCTTCAAAAAGCTCATGCAGCTTATTACTCGATTGAATTCTGAATATACCGATGGGAAGGTGACGATCGATAAGAAGAGGATATTGAGAATTCCTTCTTCGCTGCACTCTACGGTTAGCAGAAAGTGTGTAGAAGTCCCGGATATGCGGAATTTTTCCTTTGACGCGGCAGTGCCGGAGTTTTTGAGGGGCTAAAAGTATGGGTGAGCTGATTCTTGAAAATATAGAGGAAGTTTGGGTGGCTGAGGAGTCTAACGAGGGGATAACCGATCTTCCAGAGAATTTTTATAAGAGGGCAGCCGGTTACGTATCGGATTTGAAAAGTGAGATCGGGGATGGAGGGGAAGTAAGGAATGAGCTGCTGGAGGTGGAGGCCAAAGAGGTTTTGAAAATGATCTACAATATCTACATTCTCCGAATGAGCAAAATTTCTGATTTGTTGATCGAAGGCGAATCCAACTCAATGTTAGAGGAAGAAAGGATCGCTTTCGAAAAAGCAAGGGAGGAAATGAAGAAACTATCGAAAGAAATATTTGAACCTTTATTGAAGGAAGGGTCTGAATTGGAGCCTCCAGAAAGCGTTTCTAACATTCTAGTCGTTTTTGCCTCCTCTGTCCCTGAGAAGATCATCGGCTCTGACATGAATTGTTATGGACCATTTGAGGTTGGTGACTTTGCCAATCTACCGGATAAATCCGCCGAGGTTTTCGTTGAAAGGGAAATAGCTAAGAAGGTTAAAATTAGAGAAAGCGACTTCAAAGCTTGATTTACGGAATATTTTAACATATCATTTTAAGTATAAGAGGGGAGTCTTCCTTTCTTCTGGTTTGTAGGGATGAAGTTTATAAACGGGGAAAATACTAAATTCATTGCAATCCTGTCTTTCATAAGTAGGAAAGGATAAGTGAGATACCATGAAGTATCCTGAAAAGATGAGGACGCATTGTCCCAACTGCAATTCGCATACGACCCATAAGGTTCATCAGGAGGGTACTGGCCAGCCAAGGTCTGATAGCTGGGGCCAGAGACAATTTAGGAGAGTGAAGGCGGGTTATGGTGGACAGCCTCGTCCCAAACAGAAGGGCGGACCAAAAGTCTCGGACAGAGCTGTTATAGTTTTGGAATGTACAGAATGTGGTAAGAAGCAGGTTAGAAGAGGTCCGAGAACGAGAAAAATGCAGATTGGTGAGTAGATATGGTAAAGGCAGAACCAAATAATCCGTGCTTTATTAGAGTTCAGTGTGTGGACTGTCAAAACGAGCAGGTAGTTTATAGTCACGCAAGCACTTCCGTGAACTGTGAAGTTTGCGGAAAAACACTAGCTGATCCCACTGGGGGAAAAGCCGAAGTTAACGCCGAAATACTGGAGATAGTGGGGTGAGACCCCATGGTTCGGCGAAGATGGGATTGGCCTGAAAAAAATGAACTTGTTATGTGTACTGTAAAGGAAGTTTTCGATCAGGGAGCTTATGTCGAACTCGACGAATACGACAACAAGGAAGGCATGGTCCATATCTCGGAGATAGCTTCGGGATGGATAAAAAACATCAGAAGACATGTTAAGGAAGGGCAGAAGATTGTCTGTAAGGTTTTGGATGTTGATAAGGACAAAGAACACATAGATCTTTCAATTCGCCGCGTCAAGGATAGCCAGAGAAGTTGGAAATCTGAGCAATGGAAAAGAGAGAGAAAGGCTGAACAGCTTCTTACTCAGGCAGCACAGAGGGCCGGAGAGGATATAGATACAGCTTATGAAAAAATTGGCTTTCCACTGCAGGAGAAATATGATGATATTTACACGGCATTTGAGGAGGCGGCTCGAAGAGGACGTAAAATTCTTAAAAAAGATTTGGATGTTGAGGGTGATTGGATTGACTCTCTCATGGAATTGATAGAGACTAGCGTGGAAGCGCCGACCGTTGAGGTTAAAGGATTTGTTGATTTAAGGACTCCAAGTCCGAATGGCGTGCAAGTTATAGGCTCCGCGTTGCAGGAAGCGGAGAGCTTGGGCGTGGACGAGGATACTCAGGTTGAAATACAGTATGTAGGTGCGCCTACCTATTCGATAGAGGTAGTTTCTCCGAACTACAAGAAAGCAGAGGATGTTCTTAGAACTGTTGCTCAAGAAGCTATAGAAATGGTTGAAGAGGACGGTGGAACGGGAGAGTTCTATACGGAGAAGGGTGAACAGTAGTGATGAAGAAGTGTAAAGACTGTGGACTTTATACCATTAATGATAAATGTCCGGAATGTGGGGGAAAAACTGGATCTCCTCATCCACCAAAATTTTCTCCCGAGGATCCGTATGGTGAGTACAGGAGGAGGCTTAAAAGGGAGGAACTGGATTTAGAGGAATAAAATGACTGAATCTAGGTATGAGTTTGTTGAAGAGCCGGATTTGGAGGATCCCGTTCTTATTGAAGGCCTCCCAGGAATCGGATATGTGGGAAAGCTAGCAGCTGATCATATTATAGATGAATTGGAAGCCGAGGAGTTTGCGTTAATGACGTCTCCGTACTTTCCCCATCATGTAACTGTTGATTCTAATGGTATTTTGGATCTGGCAAAGATAAGATTCTATAGAGCAGGGGTAAATGATAGGGATCTTGTAATTGTGGGAGGAGATGTACAGGCAACTTCCTCGGAAGGGCATTACGAGGTAACTGAAAAGCTTCTAGATATAGTCGAAAACCTTGGAATTGAATCTTTGTACTCCTTGGGAGGTTATGCTACTGGAAAACATACCGATTCGGAACCTACGGTTGTAGGTGCTGCAAACGACGAGGGACTTTTGGAAAAGTATAAGGAGCTGGGAATAGAGATAGAGGAGGGAACTGGTCCTATTTTAGGTGTCTCAGGTCTTCTTCTGGGTCTGGGTGTTAAAAGAGGTATAGAGGGAACTGCTTTTCTTGGCGAGACTCATGGAATGTTGGTTGATCACAGATCAGCTCAGAAAGTCTTGGAGACACTTGCTAACGTGCTGGGTTTTGATATAGATATGGAGGAACTCAAGAAAAGGGCTGAGAAAACTGAACAGATCATAAATAGGCTTCAGAAGGAGCAGAAAATCCGAAATATTGGCGGCCCTGGAAAAGACGAGGATCTTTCCTATATTGGATAGATTTCCTAAAATATTGTTCTATCAATTTTCTCTGGAAAGGTCTACTTCGAAAGGGACGAAGAATATTAAAACTGCAAATAAAGAAAGTCAAAAGAGGTTAATGAAGTTTGGTGATCAGTTTGGAGGTTATTGACGAAATCTGTTTTAAGTGTGGGGCTTGTGCAAGCTTGTGCCCTCTAAATCTTATCTATGTTTATGATTCCAGCGTTAGAGTGGAGGAAGGATGTACTGATTGTGGCATGTGTGCTGATGTTTGTCCCGTGGAGGCG
>JBKHIS010000040.1:0-11128 GCA_046538535.1 Hadesarchaea archaeon
CTGCATTTTCTTTCAAACGGTCTCAGTTACTTCGAAATCGGATTTTTAATTATGATAAGGGAGGCCTTCGTGAATATTTTTGAAATACCTACAGGGATTGCAGCGGACCTTACCGGCAGAAGAAGAACGATGGCCATAGCATTCTTATCCTACATGTTTTCGTTTTCGATTTTTTACCTGTTTTCAAGCTTATTATCGTTCACGACTGCAATGATCATGTTTGCATTTGGGGAGGCACTCCGTTCAGGGACTCACAAATCCATGATAATGGAGTTTGTAGAAATAGAAGACTTCGAAGGAGGAAAAATAAGATGCTACGGAAAAACAAGAGGCGTCTCTCGTCTAGGTTCCGCCCTGTCCGCCTTATTAGCCGGATTCATAGTATTCATCCGGAGATCCTACAATATAGTATTTTTAGCAACCCTCCTGCCTTATACCCTCGGTTTTTTGTTGATGCTAACCTATCCGCCTGAGCTAGACGGAAAAACCTCAGGCGCTCCATGGAGAGATTTATGGGATCATACAAAGGAAAGCTTCCGAAACATCCTTTACAATGGAGAGCTAAGGAGAATGCTCATAAATTCCTCTTTCTACGACGCCTTCTTCAAAATATCCAAGGATTACCTATCCCAATTGTTGAATACTTTGCTATTTCTATACCTATTCTCCTCTCACTAGAAGGACAAGAACGAACAGCAATAATGGTGGGCATAATATACTCTTTGATATACATTAACAGTTTCATATCCTCGACAAAATCATCTTCAGTAATGAAAAGGGTTAGAAACCTGCCTAGAGCTCTAAACCTATTATTTTACTTATTTTCAGGCATCTTCATCTTAGTGGGATTTTTCTTCTGGATCGAGATTTCAATCCTCTCCATATTTGCATTTTTCCTACTTTACACACTGAACAACCTTAGACAGCCGATGGTTGTCAGCTTCTTTGGAGAAAAGATAGAATCTCAAAAAAGAGCAACTTTAATGAGCGCGGAATCACAACTCAGGTCCATCTTTGGAATGGTCTTCGCTCCAATTCTCGGCTTCGCAGCGGACTCCCTGGGTATAGGTGTAGCCTTCGTTATGGGTGGCCTGGCACTAGCAATTCTTGGAAAAGCGTCCTCTATTCAGGAAAAAAAGGTATAATTCCTCAAGAATGACCTCTCACATTTATTAGTCGCCAAAAAGCCCTTCTCTACACCAAGATAAAGAGAAAAATGGAACAATCTTTTAAGGTCCGAGGCCTTTTCCCGAGACGGTAACATGTCAAAAGAAGAAAAATCCGAGAAAAAAGAAGAGAAAAACGAAGAAACGGAGGATCCAAGGGAAAAAATGAGAGAGAGAATAAAGGAGATGCGCGAAAAAAGCGGCGGATCACCTGGCATGTCCCCCAGTGGAGGACTAGCCTCAATGATGCAACAAATGGCTAGCGCAGGTCCGAGAGGGGGACAACAAAACAGAGCGATGATAGAGACCATTCAGGAACTTAGGAAAGACATGCAGGAAATCAAAAAGCTGCTTCGGGATATTAACCAGACTCTAAAGAAAACTAAAGACGAATAAAAAGTCAACTTCGAGAGAAGGCAAACCATCAAATTTGGGATATCAATTATTTAATCCGATCTTTTTTTAATACTACGAGCCGCTATGATAGCCGTCGCGCAAGAATTGACTATATCATGAACCGGACCCGCTCCATCTCCTGCAACATACAAGCTTTCAATAGAAGTCCTCATCTCGCTATCCACAGGCACCTTTCCGGCATAGAACTTTATCTCAGGAGCATATAGCAAAGTGGAGTTAGAAGCCACACCTGATATGACCTCATCCAGCTGCTCCAAAGCCTCCTGAAGACTAGTGACGATTCTTCCTGGAAGTGCCATGGAAATATCGCCGGGCGTAACGCCATCCAAAGTGGGGTTTACATGCCCCCTATTTATTCTGCTGTCAGTAGATCGCCTGCCGTTCCGAAGGTCCGCCAGCCTCTGCACAACGGGTACATCTCCTCCTATTGTGGTAGCCAGTCTTGCGATGGACTCACCGTAGGCGGTCGTATTCGTGACGGGCTCCGTCAAATTTATCTGCGTCAAAAGAGCGAAATTTGAGTTCTCTGTCTTTTCGTAAATTGAAGTTCTCCCATTCACACAAACGATATCCTCATATCTCTCCCTCACTACAAAGCCATTCTGATTTATCTGAAAAGTACGTACGAAATCGTCGAAGGTTTTAGTTCGAACGTAAAACTTTGGATCCTTACTTATCTCGATTATGCTTTTCATAACAACTGAAGGGATTTCTACCCTAACACCAACATCTATAGGCCCATGCTTTATGGTCATTCCAAGTTTTTCCGCCTGGCCTAGAAGCCAAGATGCACCAGTCCTGCCGGGAGTTGCGATTATATAATCAGACTCGATCTTTTTCCCACCCTCAAGAATAACTCCATCCTCCTCTATTTCATCTACCTCAGTTTCAACTTGAAAATCAACGCCTTTCTCCTCTAGATACTCAACGAAATCGGATACCATCCCGATAAGGTTTTCAAGACCAATTCTCTTCTGTTTAACCGGAACGAACTTTACATCTGCCGCACTGGCCTTGCGGGAGAGTTCATCGGTTTCAGAAGTCCTTCCACCGTAAACCTTTGAGGAAAGCCCAAACTTTTGAAAAACAGAATCTACCTCACTAACAAGCTCACGGGCAAAATCCATAGAAACGTAATCCGTAAGCTTCCCACCAACGTTTGGTTCTAAATTAAGGGTCCCATTCGAAAGCATACACATTCCTCCAACACCCCTCATTATATCTCTAGATTCCGACTGAAGGTCCCCTAACTCCTTTATCGACCTGCGTCTAGCTTCCACCGATTTACCGCTTTCAATAATTCTTACTGAGAGCTCCGTCCTCTCCACAAGTTCCTTAGCAGCAAACAAACCAGCAGGCCCGGCACCCACAATAACTACATCACTCAAACTGATAGACCTCTAATTTGGTTAAGTTCACTTCGTTATTAATAATCACCCATATCACTTTTTGACCGCCAAAGGCCAATTCCGGATTTAATATCAGAATTTTTAAAGAAGATAGTCCTTTGTCACTTCACTAAATCTTCATTCACCTTGCTTGAGCTGAAAATGTGAAGAGCGACTACAACAGACAAAATATGTCGGATGGAAAAAATTTTGGATAATACCGTCTCTTGCTTATAAGAAAGAAATTATGCTCCGCAAAATTTTTTTAAAGAAAAAGAACAAAACAGTAAATGTGAAGCTTTGGTTCTCCGGACAATTTTTGTCTATAACCATTCCTTTAGCTTATAGTCCCTTCGCTTACTCCATTTTCTAATCCTGTGCTTAACAAAATCTAGAACAATCTTTGAATCCTCATCATCCTCCAGCCCCTTGAAGCGTCTAGTCAGAGTTCTTGGCGAGAGATTCACCGCCTCAGCAAGTTGTTTCTTTTCAATTTCCTCACGCTCAATCAGCTTTTTTGAATACCATACAGAAACCGCAGAAAAGCTCCTTTTCTGTGATGAACTAAGACCCTTACCCAATCCCACAAATAAGCGGAATATTAAAACTGCTGCGTCTTCAACTACCTCTTCGAGATCAAATTTCTTCCCCAAATCCTCAATTGTGGGCTCTCGAAAAAGTCTCTCCTTAGCTTCTTCCTTTCTGTTCTCCATCTCGGATATTCTATCCATGAAATCCATTATCGTTTATTCCTCTATAACTCGGAACTCTTAATACTTGACCAATGAAAAGCAAGGGGCTGCTTTTAAAAATAAGCTTAACTGGAATCCTTATATCATCTCTAGCTTCTCAACGAATTCCTCACATTTTCCACCGAGCACTTCCAAAGACTTTCTTACGGCCTCCTGTGGCTTCAAAGAACCCGTTGATTCAACTTTGAAAATAAAGGTAGAAGAATCACCGCTCACCTCAATTGACTCGGGACATACTTCGCTGCAAGCTCCACAAATCGTACACTTTTCTATGTCAGTGACTTCCAATTTACCATCTTCCTCCTTCAATATCTCCTGAGGACAAGCATCAACACATGGGGACCAATCGTCTCGTGCATCCTGATCGATATCCAAAACGGGCATATACTTATAGGAAGCTATCGCAGACTGCCAGTTTGAGTGGTCCCTACCGTATCCAAGCCTTGCTATTGCCTCAAAACTTAAAACTTGATCATCGTCCAACCTAACTATGGGCGTCTCCTCCTGAACTGGAAATACATCCGGATCGGAAGATTCCAAATCACCAGCTCTAATCATTCCAGGGCCTTCTCCATTAAAAGATAGAGTAACGCTACAATTAGCACATCGGCCTTCTCTGCAGTCACACTCCGAGGGCGACAAATATCCGTCCGGCGTTGAAAGCGGCATCTGCCCGAGTCTGTGAGCAAGTATTTCATCCGACATTACCGAATCATTTGCTGCGATTTCTACCTCATCAACGGCCATAACCTTAACTCCTTGAACAATAACTCTCCTTATGGAATTCGCAAACGAGGGATTCGTATCCGAAAGTATAAACCTCAAAACATCGTCTTTTGATTCTTTTATCTCCAATTCCATTTTATACACCTCTAAACTCTGCGTCCTCGACTTCCACCCTTCTTCCTTGTACCATCGTGTGGCATGGGGGTAACATCCTCTATTCTTCCTATCTCCAACCCGGCTCTCGCCAGAGCTCGAATTGAAGCCTGCGCTCCAGGGCCAGGGCTTTTGGATGCGCTTCCACCAGGTGCACGGACTTTTATATGTACACCGGTGAATCCCTTATCCATTACTTCTTCAGCAGCCAAATCCGCGGCCTTCATAGCCGCATAAGGAGAGGATTCTTCCCTATCGCTCTTGACTACCATTCCACCGGAATAGCGAGCAATGGTTTCAGCACCGGTCTGATCAGTGATGTGAATAATAGTATTGTTAAAAGACGAATAAACATGTGCGACTCCCCATTTTTCTTCCTCCGCCATGTCACTCACCTACCTCATCAGTCGCTAAATCTGTCTCCGAAGACTCATATCTTTCTTTAAAGGGAGAATTTGGACCGAACTCTATCTGATCTTCCTCTTCCACCGAAACCATATAACCCGGTTCATCCACACATCTTCCCCCCACCATAATATGCCCATGCACAACCATCTGCCTTGCTTGAGATGGCGAATCCGCCATTCCCTTACTGTAAACCATGCTCTGGAGCCTCCTGCCAAGGATATCCTCAATCTCCAGCCTCAGTACATCCACAACATCGGAATTATCTTCCACCAATCCCAATCTATGCAATTTATCAATCAGTTGGCTCGATTCTTTTTCGGCTTGTTCCCCTATCTCTGCCATCAGTGCCCGAGCCTCTCCCCGAAATCTACGCAGAGTAGTTTCCGTCTTCCAAACCTCCTTTTTCGATTTAAGACCATAATCCTTCAGCAGACGGGCTTCCCTATTTATCCTATCGCTTTCCCAAGGCCTTAAAGGAGTGGAATATTTTTTTCTCTGCTTCTTTGGATCTCCCATTTTATCTTCCTCTTTATTCCTCTTCTTTCTCCCTCAACTTTTCTCTCTCAACACCAACCGACATGCCGGATCTCCCCGTGGATCTTGTTCTTTGACCTCTTACCGACAAGCCTCTTTGATGTCTTATTCCTCGCCTGCTCTGAATGTTCTTCTCCCTTGTAATATCCTGTCTTTCCAACATATCTATATCGCCACCAATAATATGAAGATCTTCGCCCGATTCATAATCTTTTCTCCTGTTAACCATCCATTTAGGTATACCGCTCTCTATAGGATCCTCAAGCACCTTTTCTAAATCTTCAACCTCTTCATCGCTTAACGTGCCCACCTTTCTAGTACCTTCCAATCCGGAAGCGCGAACGATCGCTTTGGCTAAGGACGAGCCCACACCCTTCAAATTAGTAAGGGCTGGCTGTATACGAAGGCTACCGTTAAGGTCTCGTCCTGCAAGCCTTACTATACCCTTCATCTTCTCTCCCTGTTCTTTTTCTGGCATCTCGCTTGCCTCCATTCTTACGTTATCTTAAAGTGTTTCCTTAATAAGGGTATTGAAAACCCTCAAGGAAATCCTAAGCTGACAAACATCCAACCACCGGCTCCAACTGCAGTTTAATTCAACATACGTTCATTACTAATAAAATTTCGACACGCAAAGGTTATACTCTAAACTAATCCTTTAAATCCTCCAGCTTTACACTTCTCCTATCCTTCCAATCCTTGAACTTCCTAAAACAGTCAAGGAATTCAGAACACCAACTACAATCCTCCGTACTTTCATCCGTAAATGAAAAATTCTGATTAGAAGAATCATTAAGAGCTTTGGATTTTTTCAAGAAATTCTCCAGATTTTCTTCCTTCTTCTCGATTGATGCTCTTTTTTTGGAACCGTAAATGGAGCCGAGTTTTCTTCTATCTGCATAAGCCAGTAAATCCCCCTCTAAATCCCTCCTCTTATCAATCAAATTATTCAGATTCCGAACTGTATCCTTAATCTCGCTTTCAATATCTGTAAGCCTATCCACCATTATCCTACCATCCTCTTCAAGGAAATCATCCAGAGAAAGAGATTCATTCTCGTAGTAATGTCTCCACTCCGGACACAAATGCCAATAATCACACCAATCACACCGAGCCCCCTTATCCCTCTTCGTCGGGAACTTATCTGTTTTCTTCGCCTCCTCAATTTTCCTCAACAAAACTCCGATATCATCCCTTATTGCCTCAATCTCATTCGGAGAAAAACTAAGGCGAAAATCCTTGCCAAACCGCAAATAATGCCAAACTAGTTCTACTTCATCAGCATCCGGATACTCCTGTTGAACACCTATCTGATATATGGCCAGCTGTCTATTATTCCTCAGGGATTCCTTAGTAGGCAGGTTCTTTGAAGTTTTATAATCGTGTATAACATATCTTCCATCTTTGGATATCGCCAACCTATCTATAAAACCCAAAAAAGTATAGTTACTCCCATCAACCTCAACCTCAGGATAAACCCTTAATTCAGTTTCTACAGTATTTTCCCGATCAAACGGACAATGCTTTTCATAATAATTCTTCACACATTTCTCTCCAACCTCTCTAAAATGCTCGGGTCCACGATCTTTCCTTTGTATCTGAATATTTTCTTTCCAATTTTCATTCCAGATCTCGTTGAAATGATCTAAAAGAGTGCTCAGAGAATCCCTTCTTCCATCAATTAGATTTTCATAGAAAAACTCCAAAGTCTCGTGGACTGTGGATCCCAAAAAACCATAGATATTACGGACTTTCTCGACTTCCACTTCCTCCAGATACTTGAATTTATACGCTCTGGGACAATGCTCGAACTTTTTAAGTCGCGAATTCGAATAAACCGGCAAGAGTATTCACGGTTCCTTATGCTATATCTTTCGAGTATACACTGAGTGGGGCTAGACTAAATATTATTCCTAGGATAAATAAAAAACTTCTAATATGGGAAAATTAAAGTTTAAATTGTAATCATGTCCTCAGAGAAACCGTTAAGTTGGTTTGGAGCTCAAGAAGAGAAAGCCTTTGAGCTATGCGAGCAGCATATGGAGAAAGTAGTTAGCGTAGCAAAATTAATGAAAAAGACTATAGACTCATTCGGAAATAATCAAGATCAGCTTTCGGAAAACACGAGTAAAGTACTAAAAAAAGAGAGAGAAGCCGATGAAATCAAAAATAAAGTCCTAAAAGAACTCTCCCAGGGCAAATTTTCAACTAAAGGCGGGGAGTCAATAATTCGATTCATTATGGCCACGGACGATATAGCGGAAAACGCGAGGGCTGCCGTGGAGAAGATAGCTTTTCTAAATCCCGAGGATATAGACAGGGAAATAAAAGAGAAGCTGGAAAAGCTATCCGACTTCGCTCAGGAGTCGGTTAAACTACTTCGGGACGCATTTCTAACTCTCTTACATGAGGACCTAGAAGAGGCCATAATCAAAACCGAAAAAGTAGAAAAAATGGAAGAAAAGGTAGATCATTACAGAGCAGAGACAATTACTCCGGAACTCATTAAATGGGCAAACAACTCCACGAAAACGGGAAACTCCATATTTCTAGTTGAAATAGAAAACAATATAGAAGAGGTAGTGGACAAATCAGAGGATAGCGCAGATACTATCAGAGAAATAGCTTTAAAAAACTTCTAAATCTCGATAAAAATATTCCGAATAGAGCTCGTGGCTAAAAATCTAATTATACCCTTATTTCCAAATAATTTTGATATTACAGATAATATTCCTAAGAATATTACTATTCAATCGTGGAGATAAAAAATTAGTTCACAAAAAATAAAACTGAGCAAATGAAAACAGGACTAAATTACTAGAAAAGGAAACCAGAGCGAAGATAAATTTTGAAAAACTTATCAATTAAAATCCAGAAAATGTGGAATAGGGGGTGAAAAAATGATCAAAATAAGTGAAACTAAACTAGAACGAATGAATAAAATTAGCGATGAAAGAGGAGTAATCAAGGCGGCTGCCATGGACCAGCGAGGTTCGCTTGTAAAGAGGCTATCAGACGCCATGGATATACCCAAAAATGATGTTTCAGATGAAATGATGGAAGAATTCAAAGAAGCCGTCTCAGAGGCACTTACTCCCTACGCCAGTGCTATTCTGCTGGACCCGGAGTGGGGGCTACCCGGAGCTGAAGCCAAGGCTAAAAGCGCCGGACTCATAGTATCGTATGAGAAAAGCAGCGCTTCGAAAGACTACGGTGAAATCTACAGCCATAGATTACCAGGAAAGATCGCCGAACTCATTCCGGACTGGAATGTCAGAAAATCAATCCAAAAAGGGGCCGATGCCGTAAAGATGTTAATCTACTACAATCCCCAAGAGAAATCCATCTACAACAGGGCCAAGAAAGCAATGGTAGAGAGAGTCGGTGCAGAATGCGCCCAACACAAAATTCCCTTCTTTCTAGAATTTCTAGGCTACGACCCAGGCGGAGGCGACTGGAAGAACGATCCAGGTCTCGCAAGAAAAAAACCCAAAATCGTGAAAAAAAGCATCGAGGAATTCTCAAAAGACCGATACATGGTCGATGTCCTCAAAGTAGAATTTCCTGTCAACATGAAGTTCGTAGAGGGAACAAATTCATTCAGCGGAGAGGCCGTTTACAGTCGAGAAGAAGCTCTTGAACACTTTAGAAAGACAGGTGAAGTCGCAAAACGTCCAATGATATATCTTAGCGCAGGTGTAAATGCAGAGCAAATGCGGGAAAGTCTCAAATTGGCAAACGAAGCAGGAGCTGATTGGCACGGTGTACTCTGCGGCAGAGCCACATGGCAAAAAGGAATAGACGAGTACGCGGAAGGGGGAATAGAAGCCTTAAGAAGCTGGCTTAAGGATGAAGGAGTCAAAAATATCACAAAAATGAACAGAATTATCGACAAAGGAGCCAAACCATGGTTTGAGGCTTACGGTGGAAGAGACAAAATTGAAATATCGAATTAAAAAAAGCTGAACGTCCCTCACGAAATAACTTAATCCAAAGTCTATAGTAAATCCTAAGATTTCTCTATCTTCGATAAAACCGCAGGCAACTCTTCCATACTCTCTATTCTGTAATCCCCTTGGATGCCAATACCTACCACTACGACACCAGCCGCTCTTCCCGCACTTACATCCTTATCTGTATCTCCAACAAAAACCACATTTCCCGGATCTACACCTAACACTTCACAGGCTCTAAATACTGGTTCAGGATCCGGCTTATTCTTGTTAACGTCATCAGAACTGATAATTACATCAAAATATTTCTTCAAGTCAAAATGGATCAGAAAGCTTTCAGTGTAGTCTTCGGGACCATTTGTCACAACGCCACACTTCTGGGGGATGGAACCAATAACCTCCTTTACCCCCGACAAAAGGCGTGACCGATGAAAGTGTTCATCAATCCTAGAAAAGAAGTAATCCTTACCCTTGTCCCCCCACCTTTCAAAAACTGTGTTCTCCAGTTTGCTCCCCCAATGATCCTTTTCAAATTCATCCTTGTTCATCTTCCTCCCATAAAATTCCTTCCAAGTATCATTTAAAGCATGGTATAGTACCTCAAAGGAATCCACCAAAACACCATCCATATCAAAGAGAACTGCCTGAATCTGGGACTCCATTTTTTAAACACCAAAGATGGGATTCGAGTATGTTTTATAAATGTTTCGAAGTTGCTTTCCACCAAACTTCAGTCAAATACCTCTATCTCCACTTCGTACTCCCTCGCTTCTTGAGGCTCCAAAATTGGTAATTCGCCATTCTCCCTCAACTCATTTTTATCCTTGAACGGACAGTTCGCTGGTTCCAATCCCAAGACGTACTCACCTTGATTCAAATACTTCCATTCAATCAAATAAGGCAATTGAGATTCCCTAAACCTTATCTCCAGACCTAAACCGTCCCCAATATCCGGATTCATCAGTTTTACTGTCCCGTACCCATCATCGGAAGGATCAATTTTATGTTCATATACTCTATCTTCAAATCCGCGCAAAGGCGCGTGAAATTCGTCGTACTCGTCAAGCTCTTTCTTGGCTTTCTCGCTCAAAACGCCTCTAGTTCGAATCGAATCCAGTTCAAGCTTGGATCCTTCATTAAGCAACGGATACCCCAAGTTTATATGGTAAAGAATTTTATGGGGGGTCTGACGAAATGAATCATTTTTAACTCTATCATTAATTCTAATGGTCTTCTCCTTCAGAGACGTCTCAATTCTTCTCCTCAAAGTCAGATTCTCGCCATGTAGCCTTGACTGCTTAACTTCCCCAGATATAGCAAGGACGTAATCCTCTTCTCTCCATTCCGAAGTTACCGATAAATTTTTGGCAGGTCTATTGGAGATTCTTCCATGAAATACGTCACCTTCCTCAGAAGCCGGGCCAAAATTGGTGAGGCCACAGGTTGTCAGAAGGCCACCAAAAAAGTTTCTCTCCCACTCGTCCCCCTCGGGCTCGTAATAGGTAGGATGGCTTTCCCCAACAGGAGAACGCCATACTAGATTACGGCCCTTATAGTATAGGGAGGGTATATCCATTGCCCTATCCACTAGGACGTCAAACTGTAGACCTCTAGCTGTCCTAAAACTGGCT
>JBKHIS010000010.1:0-25104 GCA_046538535.1 Hadesarchaea archaeon
ACTTATGGTTGCAGTAGCCGTGACGGTCGTTGCAGTCGCTATAGTCTATGTTACTGAGATCAGAGACCAGGCAAAAAGTACAATCGAGGAAAACAAAGACAACATTAAAGAAAACCTATAAACACCTAAATGGGCCTTAAGATAGAGTTTGACGAAAACCAACATTAAGCACTCGAGTGTTTTTATAATGAAGGAAAGATCCCAGGCTTCACTTGAATATTTGCTGATGTTGGCATTGGCACTTACAATAACTTCGCTCGCAATAATGTTGACCTTTGATATTTTTGAGAACATCAGCGAAAGCATTCAAGGTCAAATAAATGAAGCTGAGGCAGGGTTCGTAGATTCTCTAACCAGATGATCTCCTTTGGACAAACCAAAACCTGCCTTTTTTATTCTATTTTATTTTTTCAACAATGGCCTCTACGGACGATCCCGTCATTCCAAGAGTGGAACGGCTAACCTCTATCTTTACCTTGTCCCCCTGTTCTACCGGAACGAAACTGTTCACGAAGTAAATGCCGTGTTTGACGTTACTTCTCAAATCGTAGCCGATTCTCACCTTTGCCCTGTCGCCATGTACCTCCTCGACCACGCCGTAGGTATGATCCCTGCCGTATTTCACGCGAAAAGTTATGAAGGCCCCGATAGATCCGACCATCAATACAGCAACGGGGGCGCCGACCTCCAAAATTCTTTCCTCCATGAGGGTAGGGAGAAACTCCAGAAGTGGATAGGTAGACCAGGCGATCGCGGCACACATTAACATAAAGCTTCGATAGGCGGGGAAGTCCTCGGAAAAGGCCTTCCTCAGCTGGAAGACAGTTAAGTATGCCGCGTGGACAGTCAGGAGCGAGAGAACAAAAATCAAGAACATCGTGGAGAAATCGGTCAGGACCAGAATCGCAGCCAGGATGAAGAGAAGGACCACATTTATCTGCGCCTTGAACATGATGTATTCCGGCCATCCCGCGTCTCTATCCCGGAAGAAGCTTTGTAAAAGAGAAGGTATGTCCTCGGCGGATGGTTTTTCAAGGTTCCCTTCCTTTTCACCTCGAGGATTAAATCCTATTTCCTTCAGATCGGCTAATTTTTGCGGTAAATTACGTAGACCAAGGACTGAATCGCCTACCCTTTTGAAGAATTTTTTTATGCTATTTTTTACGGACATTGGACTCATAGATATATCCTCGGTTAACACTTTACGCCTTTCGATTCGTTCGCTCGATTTTGGAACAGAAAAAGTGAACACAAATTCACAGCTGCGGCGAGATACAAAGGAATCGCCTGTGGTAGACCTGCTTTCATTTTTATAAAAAATCTTCTATGAATTTGCTTCAAAGTGACTCGATTCGGAATTACCAACGTAACGTACATACCAATAACCGTCAACTTTTTCAGGCAAATCCTCGGCAAATGCGTATTCTTCCGTGAAATCCTCTCCGTTTACTTCCAACGTCTCTACATCCCAACTATTTATGTTATTGCCTAGATCTTCCGCTTTCCACCAGAACTCGCCCTCTCCGTCTTTCGAGAAGGGAGCACTTATCTCCTGGTCGATCTCATCTTCATCAGGGTGGACAAATTCCTCATCGTCATCGGAATCAGTGGTCTCGCTTTCTTCTTCATCCTCCTCTGAAGTACCTTCTGCCATAACAATGAAGTCGTCCTCGTAATGAACCGTTCCTACGTTGTCCAGGATCTCGATTCCGACGTTTTCCCAGCCGGGTCCTGATCCATGGAGTGTGGCCTCGACGCGAAATCCGGTCTGCTCAGTGTAGGCCTCGGCTAGCGATTTGAGTCTATCCTCGTTAATCATGACCTCGTTGTTCTTCATGAGCTGGAGCGCCCTTTCGTAGTCGTCCGCCGTGAAGGAGGCACGGGTAGAAAGTCCTCGAACTGCCGTCCCCTCTGCTCCCGTTTCCATTGTCCCGATGAAAGCGACCGAGAGGATCAGCGAGGGAATTATCAGGAGAAGGGCAAGTCCACTCGTTACGAGGCCACGGTCTGATTCTATACCACTCCTCATGAGGATTCCACCTCATTTCCCCTCCAGACATGAAGGGTCACCGGCTGGAACCCGAAAGCTGGACCATAAAGAGCTCTCTTCGTTATTTCTATCCAGTCATCGTATTCATCAGACGTTATTCTACTATCAAGTTCCTCACCGAATGCGTGATAGTGTTGACCAAAAAATACGGCGCGCCTATCCCCTGGAGCATAATATGTAAGCGCAGGCTTTCCATCATGGTTTACATTCTTGCTTTCCCATTGGCCTAATTTTATAACTTCATCTTCAACGACAGAAACAACATCAATTTGTTTTCCATCTGGGAACGGTAATTTGTCTCCCATATTATAAGTGATATAATGATCTTTTTCAAGGAAAATCAAGTTCTCTTCAAGATTAGAATTTGAAGTATCTGAGTACTCTACTCCAAAGATATCTTGGAAATTGTCTCGATAACTTTTTGGAATAGCTTTGGAAAGAAAGCCTTGGCCTGCTACTAAAACATTGTTAAGGGAAAAATCCAACAGTTGAGGCGCGGTATCGTCCTCTTGATGTAAATCCCTAACATCACAGAGAAAAACTGCGTCATAGCTATCAATATTATCCTGAATTTGCTCTTCTGCTCCGTTAATATTTTCAATTCTCCAATTTGGACCAGAATCATCGGTAGACTCTATTTCTTCCATAAAAATTCTTGCTTCGTCCCCTTGGTACACACCCAATACATGAAAATCCGTCATGTCCGAATAATCGTAGGTTCCCTCTCCCCCAGCCCCCGGCCTCACGGAGGTAATGGTCGAAACGTTGGCGAGATTATCATAAATATCAGACCACCCGGTTTCAACTGTCGGATATACTTCCAGCTCGTCCCCGAGATCCACCCTAAACTGAAGTCTATCCGGAAGCAGATCTCTAAGATTTTCCCTGAGAATCTGGCTCGCTTTTCCAGACTCTCCATTGTCCATCAAGCGCTGAGCCTCTTGGAGGACTCCGTCATAGCTCAAAACGCGGAGGGCATCCTCTGCAATCCTATCCCTCTCCAACCTATTGTACTCCTCCGAGCCGACGGGTGAGCTGCCCACTCGTGCCACGCCGACGAGAGCTGCCAAAACGACAAGGACAGCCAAAGTGGCATCGAGTGTCAACACGAATCCTTTTTCTTCTTGAGGATTTCTCATGTTTTCATCTCCATAAACTAAGTCTAAGCGTCATTACCTTTTCCTTTATCATTTCAGGAATATTTTCAAGTTCAATATCCGGTGGAAGAGCTAAAATATAAACTACAAATTTCTGATCTTGACCTTCTCTTTTTCCTTG
The DNA here is from genome assembly GCA_046538535.1 of Hadesarchaea archaeon. Taxonomy (GTDB): domain Archaea; phylum Hadarchaeota; class Hadarchaeia; order Hadarchaeales; family JAGGTB01; genus CAYLJV01. The sequence continues at coordinate 3,329 of JBKHIS010000010.1, forward strand.
ATAACCGATTTCTATAAAGTTATTACCTTCCTCTAAAAGCCCCTTATCGATTTGCTCGTAGCTAGGAACCGCCAGTTCATAATCCCATCCACTCATACCGGTCATCTCTTTGTTAATGAATATATCAACATCTTTAGGATACTTTCTATCCTCTTGATTCTCTACATAAACATACCAATCGAAGTCCTCCAATTCAGTTTCACTAACATAAAAATTTAGAATCTGATCCAAGCTAGGAGGTACCCCACAATTCTTACCCATAAGGGGGGGAGTTTCACCCTTAACATCAATAGTGCTTCCAAAAACAAGGCGTTTAACCGATACAACTTCTAACGAATCCGATAAATCAGGAGGATTAATGCTATCCCAATTTTTATATAACGTTGTATTAGTACCGTCTTCACGTATTAAATCAACTTTATATCTCTCTGTACCCAATAAATTTTCAAGTGGATCTAGAGGTTTTTTACCTGAAGCCAAAGTTCGTAGAGTATATAGCTTTCCCATATCCATATAACTTGGCAAAGGACTTCCATTTTCAGTGGTCTTCGCCAGGCCAGGCGTGTCCACCTCTCCGATGCGGTGCCAGTTTTCGGGCTTCCCAGGACTCCTAACGAGTATATCAGCTGCATCCGAAGCCCTTCTTTCGAGGGAATACCTGTTAACGTAATCCGTTCCTCTTTCCCTTGCGATACCAGCCACGCGTCCCGAAGTGACCAAAACTAGTGAAATCAATAGCACCGCAAGAAGGCTGTCAAAAGTAAATAGTTGACCTCTGTTTCCAATCACTTGCTTACCTCCTCTACACTCACATTTCCTTCAACAATCACAAAAGTGTGACGGGACGTGGACACTCTGTTGTCCAAGGCAGAAATGGAACTTGGATAATCAGCCTCGACCGTTCTGTAAATGTATCTCAAGGCGTTCATCCTGACACTCTCCGCTAGCGAGCTTTCATCCAGAGGGCCCCAATACTTAAGGGATATGGTTATTTGACCATCATCCAACGAGGCCTCGGAGAGATTGACCGTAGCCCCGTTCTCGAGCTCGTATCTGGTAATTGCGTTTTCGGCGCCTTCCCTAGCGGCCGTCAGCGCATTGGTCTCCTGGGAGGATCCTGTGATAAAATATAGGAATCCCACAACGCTCGACAGGACGACAGCGAGCACGAGCAATGCCTCAACGCTGCTCTGACCTCTCATATATTTTTCACCGTTATTGTGTCTTCATTCCAATAAATCTCGATCCGTCCCCTGGGATCTATATTCCCCAAGTTATCCACTCTTTTGGCCGCAACCTGAGCGGAGACGGACCCAGAAGAAAAACCAACTTCCGGTAAGCTTGAACCGTCAACGTATATCTTCCTCATTTCCTCGTCAAATGCTAGTGAATAACTGCTATCCCCGATGTTATCCTGTAGGTCCAATCGCAGTGATAGTGGTTCCCCCGTAGCTACCAGGACATTTACGGAGCCGGCCAGCTGTTCACATATCATTCTAGACTCGAGCAAAACTTGTGTGTCCTCTGAGGTTTCCTCCCTTTCACTGTAAAGGTTAACTAACGGCCCCATTAGAAGAAGTACAATCAACAAGGCAAACAGTGCGTCCATCGAAAGGAATCCGGAATTTTTCAGTTTCTCCATTTTCCTCCATCCTCCGAGGGATTGAGCTTAATACTGATTCTGTTATCGTTGTTATTCATAAATACCGAGGAGTCCTCCTCAGTGGACTGCTCGACCACCACCAAGTACTGACCCGGATCAAGAAAATTGATATTTTCGCTACCTGAGCTCGGGCCAAATGCCACCTTCCCCTTGACATTCTCCCATCCTCGATCGCTCGTTGTGTTCACACCCAAGATCAAACTGGGTTCGCTATCAATGGATATACTCCATCTGTTAGGAATGGAAATCCAGGTGGAATTCACCGCGTTATCGGAAGTCGAAACACTATTTACTGCTCCGGCAATTCTATCACACGCGATCCTTGCGCTTGCCACTCCCTCGATGTTACCTGTAGCTTCGCTGGAAGGATTGTAAAAACTTGGAATTATGAAGGCGGAAAAGACCGTGAGAAACAGCGCGATGACAAGCAGGAATTCAAGCGCAGATTGGCCTCTGTCCATCTTATAACTCACCGTTCTTCTACCTCCAGGATGGTTTCTGCATCCGGATCCGTACTGACTAAGGTAAAGACCGTTCGGTGGAACGAGCGGTCTTGGGTAACGGCAATTCCTTCACTCAGTGCGATTCCCCCCGCCCAACTATTCGGGAGTAAAGTATCCGAAGAAACCACGGACTCCGAACCGTTCGTCTCGATTTCAATCACCACACGAAGGTAATTGTCTCCGGCGTCGGCCCTGACGTTTTCAGCCTCTTCGGGAAGCCAGTACTCTGCTGACGCTCTAGTATCCAAGCCACCCCTGTAAACGGTGTTCAACGTCCGCGCTAACGAATTTGCCGCTTCCTGCGCCTCCATAGTGGTGGATATCCTGTTCTCGCTCTCCCTAGTTGATCTGTAGAGAGGCATCGAAATAACTGCGAGAGCAATTAAAAAGGCAGCAACTACGACTAGAAATTCTATGCTAAACTGTCCAGAATTCAAACTTCCCCTCTTTAATTGTTTTATCGACATGCTTTTATCTTTACCTCAAGAACCGTAGCTCATATCGGCCCCCAAATCGTTGAAAACGGATACGAAATGAGGATAAGATTCCCTGAGCGTCTCTGCCCTATTTTTCACGACCATTTCCCCATCAGCAATCAAGCCTGCGATTCCCAAGGCCGCGACAACGACTTCGTCCCTTAATCCGTCAACCTTAGTGCCTTCGACCACGTCAGTCGGATCTATTACTAAACCGTCTTCGAGTTCTTCCACTGATACATTCATGGAATTCAGTCCTTCGACCATGGCAGAAATTCTATCGGATTTCATATTTCTAGCCCTCTCGGCTTCCACGATTCTAACCTCACCATCGGCCTTTAGGGAGAGAACGGCCAGAAACGGGAGCAATTCAGGATGCCGATATAGTGATATCTCGCCGCCGCTAGGAACCTGGGACCCATCCAAAAGTATTCTGTCTTCCTCCATGGCTAAATCGATTTCGAAGTTGTCAAGGATCTCGGAAAATTCCTCAAGATTTCTCAATTTTTCCGACCTATCAACCTCCAGTTCTGAATCAGTAAGTATTGCGCCGACAACGAACGGAAGGGAAAGAAATATGTCAGGAGGGACGGTAGTCTCAAAGCTTTCGTATTTTTGCGGCTCCACTTCAAGCTTTGAATCGTCGAGATCATAGTCGATTCCGCATTGCGTCAGAATTTCGAGTGCAATATTCAAAAAATCGTTTCTACAGTGATTGGGTATTTCGAGGCTTGTTTTCTCCTCCATTAACGGCAACAGGACGATTGCAGCTGGAACGAATCTAGGATTCATATCATCGGGGAGGCTGAAATCTCCTCCTCCCGATATCTGTCTTCCGAAGGAAACGAGCGGAGGACAATCGTCCGAATTCACAGAGTTTACATCCGTTCCCAAATTCTGCAGAGCGTTTATGAGTGTGGGAACGGGTCTAGACCGGACTTTGGTGGCCCCTGTGACAATCATGACACGAGGAATCAACGCAGTTAGGGGCGCCAGAAGACTTAGACCCGTCATCGTCTTCTTTGCATCCACGACCTGGCCCTGCGGAACCAGGGATTCTCCGGTTCCCCAAACGGTCCATTCCTTTTTCTTACGCTTTGTTTCCGCTCCAAACTCCTCTACAGCCTTTATCAAACTTCGAGTGTCGTCCACCAAAAGTGGTTCCTCAATCTTACTTCCACCTTCAGCTAGCAGTCCGGCTATGATAGCAAACTGTGTGTAAAATTTGGAGGGGTTGGGAGTAACTTTACCAGTTAATTCGTCGCTCGGCTTAGCTACCAAATCCATGACTAGACCTCCAACTCGTCAACTTCCGCGTCTTCAACGGAAGACTTAATCCTTTCATTAATGGAAAAATCATCTAAAAAGTTCTTTATTCGCCCCCCAATGGTCTCCGAACTTTCCTGGATCAAACGAGGGCCGGTGTCGATATTTTCAAGACTCATCTCAGCATTCATAGTCACTCCAAAGGATCTGCGTAGCTCATCTGAACGATACCGACTGAGTGGATATAGAAGCGGCAAATTCAAAAAATTCTCAATAACCCCAACTTTGACCAGCCCGATGGAGGAAATCAAATCCAAATCCCATGACGTGGCAATTGCCCGTGCTGACACAACATTTGCCACATCTTCTGAAATTCTAAACTTTACCACTTCCCTCAAGTACCAGATAAGATCATTTGGTGCCTCTTTTTCGATAAATGAAAGGATATCTAAACATGGGGGACTGTAAATTCTCAGTTTCGGATGAAATTCAAGAAGTTTCCGGGCTACGTCCAGTAAAGGTCCTCTATTTGATTTTCCCTCCACATTAACAAGCTCGGGCAATGGCCCCCTCTTCATCAAGGAATAAGAAGAAAAAAGGTCTCTATGAGATCCGTGAAAAGGAATAACAAAGGAATTCTGCGAACCGACTGGAAGACCTCCTGTACCTACAACTTTATCCGTGAATAGATAGGCCGAATTTCCCCTTACTTCTACGTTTAGGACGCTCTCCGGAGAATCCAAATTAACTTCCATTTCAGGAATTTCTTTCAAAATGAGCTCTCCGACTGCCTCCTCGATGTCCTTGCTTGTGAATTCATGACTTCCAACCCTTCTCGCCCTTACCGCAAAAGACCCCTCGGAAGGAAATCTTTCAAATGCTAGTTGTTCCGCGGCCTCAAGAATTTCCTTGATACCGGACTCAACCTCCCAAACGTGGCTCGTAGAAACCACTCCGGGTAGCTTCGAAATCTTTTTCGCTGCTATCCCAGGATTCTTCGTGCTAACGAATATCCTCCCCCTTTCTGTTTCTATTGACACACGAGAATGCCCCAAAATGCCCCGGATATTGAACAATAGGTTCTCCTCGAATTCCTTCCTTACGGGCTGGCTTTTGAGAGCAAGTTCGCCATATCTAACCAGCACCTTTTCATTCGACATGATTCCATGACCCATTGGTCTGGTAAATGCTTTCATCTACTTTAAAAACGTTTGAAATATTAATAAAGGGGTATTGTTCCCCCTAACCACCATGTTAATAAAATCACTCAATTACTTCAGTTATTCTTTCTGCTGCCCTCACGATGTCTTCTTCGCTCTTTGCTCCAGCGCACACTCCTTTACCCGATACGAAAAGCAATATAACTGCCTTTGGATCATCCAACCTGAAAACTAGTCCAGGAAAAACCTCCGGTTCGTACTCGGTGTTTCTAAAGTTTCTGGCTATTAGTTCAAGGTCAAAGTCTCTATCGAAATTGAAAGAAGCAACCATATTTTGAACTTCTACTTCCGGTTCTTCAGAAATTTCCACGTCGGAATCCCTAAGTTTCTGAGTAAGCTTATCGATGGCGTTGTGAGCATCCTCCATGCTTCTTGCTCCCACGCAATTCATCTTTCCGGAAGCGAAAATCAGGAAAGACGCCGTCGGATCAACTGATTTGTAAGCGATCCCAGGAAAAACCTCAGGATCGTAGCGGGCTCCTTCCAAAATTCCAGCCAACTTCTCCAAGTCGAATTCCGTGTCCTTATAAGTTACGGACAGCACAATATTTTGTATCTCATATTTTACGTCAGCCATTCAAAAACCTCCTAGTTCACTTATTAATATTAAAAGCGGGTATTTAAAGGTGTAGTGTTTAAACGACCACAATGGATCCCCTTACTCTGCTCCTCTATAGTAAGACAAGCTAAACTATCCGGGTCAGAGGGACCATCTCTCGTTTTTCTGGATCACCGCAACAAAAATATATAGAGAAAAACGGGATAACTTTAACCGAAAATGGACACGGAAAAGAGGGACTTGGATAGAGTATACGATCTTTTCGAAAGGGGCTACGCACCCTTACCTGCAAAAATTTTGATAGTGCTATTTTCCGTACTTTTCAGTCCGATACTTTTCCTAATTGATCAGATATCCAAAAGGTCCGATAAACGAGATTAAGGAGAGAGCTTTAAAGATAAATTGATAAATAACCTTTGGGATCCAATGACTGAATACGAAGACCTACAAGTTTATGGAAGAGTTGGAATATCGGATAGAAAGATGATAGTGGTCAAGAAAACAAGAGCGGATACGTACAAATACTTCGACATACGAGAGTTCATCAAGTCGGACGACCCCGACGAGTACACAGGGCCAACAAAAAAGGGAGTCACGATAAACTCTGAGAATCTCGATGCAATCCGAAAGTTGAGAGATGCCCTCGACAATCTGATCGAAGTTGAGGAAAGAGAAAAAGAAAATGAATAATCGTTCATCCCTTTTTCATAATTTTTACGCCAAATTATGATCTGAGCAAGATTATACTTTTAAAATTGAATTTAATAATTTTCTGTGACAAAAATCAATGAAAAGCAAATGCTAGACAATATTACTTGACTATAAGCTCTAAAAATCCAGATATTTACGTAATGTAGGGGAAAGATCAATAAACTTATTTTAGAAAAATAAGATAAATTACGTGGTAAAATAATGGAGCCAATCCTGAGCCTTAAGGGCAAGGACATCGAAGAATTCCGCAGGCTAGGCTAATTACATTAGATACTTACTTTCGATAATCACTCTTTATTACCAAGTGTTTTAGTTTCCATTAAAAGATACAACTAGAATTTTCTATAATCAACTTTGAAATTAACCCAAGAAAGGACACACAAAAAACTTCGTTCATTCCGCCGCTTCCGAAAATCTGCCAGCGATAAAATCGTCTTCGAGAGCTGTGAGAAAGTTCCCCACTCTCGGGCCTGATTTTTGACCTAACAGAACGAGGTAAATAGCGTGGAAAAGCTTAACCGGTTTCAGGTCATTAGATCGGGCGACCTCGTAGACTCTATTGTGGAGTTCAACTGGGCGGTAATCCTTCCTAACTATCTCATCCGCTAGTGTCTTAAGACACTTCTTTTGCTCAGGCGACAAATCTTCCTTTATATCCTCGTCAACTCTCTCCAGAATTTCTATACGAACCGAATCAGGGGCGTAATTTTCAACCCAATTTCCGGCCCTGTTCAGCCTGTCCTTGGCTAGTTCGATCTCCCATCCATCGGGGTCTTTTAGGACCTTCTTTTTCCTAAGTAACTTCAGTGCATGGTCTATATCACGAGATATCTGAACTAGAACGGCTGCTAGTTTAAACGGAATCCTCTGGGGGAAATGATCAGGCACACTATTTGACTGCGAGAGTTCGTATATCCTATCCAGCTGTTCCTTCTCCTCTTCCCTGGCTTCCTCTTTCCCGAAGTAGACTTCCTCCAGCTGCCTATACTCCTTGTAAAGTTCAAGTAAAGGGAAACTAGGATCAAAGTCCTTTGCCTTCAAGGCCTTGCTCCTGAATATGAAGTACCTAAGCAATTCCGGATCCGCGATATCCAACCATTGAGATAGCGTAAACACGCGGCCCTTGGAAGATGACATAGGTTCCCCTCTCTGACTGATCCACTCGTAAGGAATAGGTTCCGGCGGCTTGTAATTGAAAATTTCCTTCGAAATCAATTCTCCAGTATCGTAACTTCCACCATCCACAGCATGATCCTTTCCAAAAGGTTCGCAGGTAATCCCTAACAACTTCCACCTAGCCGGCCACTCAACCCTCCAAGTAAGCTTACCTTCCCCCCTTTTGTAGTCAGCCTTACCCTCATGGCCACAGCCATCAACATAATCAGCTCCTTCGCAGACATAATACACGTAATCATCATCCCAGTCATATGCCCTGGTCGTAGCGATCTTCCCACAGGAAGAACAGATGGGATCATACGGTAACCAGTTGTCATCGAGAGGATTAGACCGAAATTTATTCAATATTTCAATAATCTTGTCCGCTTTCTCGAGCGACTTTCGAATATAAGGTGTCATCTGCCCACTTTCGTAAATCTCGGCTCCAGAACAAACCTCCGGATTTACGCCGAATTCTGAAAGACTCTCCTCGAACGGAGTTCTGAAAAAATCGACAAAGTTCGCGCTCTTTCCATCAGGAGATGGAATATTTACGTACGGCATCCCCAGATATTCACGATACTCTTCCTCATCTAGGGGATGAGGAACTCTTCTAAGAGGATCCAAATCATCAGTAAACCAAAGGGATTTAGCACTAGCCCCTTGTTCCCTGAGAGAATCCTTAACAGCATCGGCAATAAATACATCCGGAGCGTGACCTATATGAAGATGCCCGGAAATAGAGGTTCCACTAGCTACAACATGACTATCCGCCCTGTCCTTAATCTTTTCTGCTGCTTGATCCACCCAATGCATGCCAATCTCTCAAGAATTGGATGGCTTTCTGTAAAACTTTAGGGGACGTTTTAAGACAGCTATCAGAAGAAAACGGTCGGAATCAATAGAATTCGAGTAGGAGAAAACGGCATGAAAAGAATCCGAAAACATAAATAACATCCTAAAACCCAATACGCCATACAAAGGATTATGAATAACATGTCAGAGGATAATGTCCCTAAGGAAGTACTCGAGGCTCGAAGAAAACTACCAAAATTCGACGATGGCAGAATAAATTACACTGATGCAGAAAAGGCTCCGGTAGTTGTAATATTTATGAAGTACGAGAATGAAATTCTCATTATGAAGAGGAGCCAAAATGTGGGAACACATCCAGGTAAATGGGGGCTTGTGGCAGGCTATCTGGACGAACTAAAGTCAGTGATCGGAAAGGGCCTAGAGGAGATTTCAGAGGAGACGGGTATAGAAGAAGACAAAATAGAAGTAATGGAGAGAAAAGGAAAGTTAAAGTGGTTCTCGGACGAAGCCGAAACTACCTACATCTCCTATATATTGCTAGTAAAATTGAATGATAAGCCCGAAATAAAGCTTAGTTGGGAACACGAGGATTATAAGTGGATAGATATCGAGGAGGCAGATAAATACCTCTCTCCCAATGCGGTTAAGGAACTTAAAATCGCTCTCTCATAAGAGCGCATTGCTGAAGAGTTTAAGACGTTTTAAGTAAAAAAATAACGGAAGAAGGATATGGTTGATAATCTTTGAAGAACGAGCAGAAAAGAATAATCGAAACAGGAAGAGAACTCCTGAACAGAAACCTAGTTGCCGGTACATGGGGGAATATAAGTTCAAGGCTTAAAGAAACCCATGAAAAGTTTGCAATTACTCCATCCGGCATGGACTATACGGAGATAGAGCCTGAGGACGTTGCAATCTTGGACCTGGAAAATAAAAAAGTCGCGGGCAGAGAGAAGCCTTCCAGCGAGAGCGCACTTCATGCAGCTATATACAAACATAGAACGGATGTTAACGCCATTCTCCATACCCATTCTCCTTACGCGACCGCTGTAGCCTGCGCCAGAAAAGATATACCCCCAATTGTCGAAGACATGGTCCAAATCTTAGGAGGTAGAATCGAGACCGCCCGATATGAGCTTCCGGGAACAGAAGAACTCGCCCAGTCGGCATTGGAAACATTGAAAGAGAAAAACGCCGTCCTTCTGGCAAACCACGGCGGAGTGGCTCTGGGGCCAGACCTAGACGAAGCCCTGAAAGCCGCCGAAATTCTCGAAAAAAGTGCAAAGACTTTCATTCTGTCCAAAATTTTAGGATCTCCCCAGAATCTATCCGAAGAGGATGTGGATAAAATGAAAGAAATGTATAATGAATATCGGAGATGACCTGGGCAATAACAAATTTCGCTCATTTAAACAGAGAAAAGGCGTATAATTATTCGTCGGGAGTAAACTCTGATGTAAGAACCTTCCTAATTTCTCTAGCCTTACCCTCACCTATTCCCTCCACCTCTTGGAGTTCTTTCATTGAGGAGGACATAATCCTTTCAACCCTGCCGAAGTAGTCTAGCAAACGCTCTGCTAGAACGGCGGAAACCCCCGGCAAACCCTCAACGATATATCTCTGCATATCGGAAAGAGTAAGGGCCTTCCTATCGCTTCTTACTGGAATTTTCTTTTCCTCTTCTTTCTGCTCCCTCCTGGCAATGGACGTAATCATTTTAGCTGTATCCTTTTCGTTCTCCGTCGGAACAAGTGAAACGCCAAAATCAAGCACGATGCATGCCAAAGCACCCCTGATTGCATTAGGATGGATGCCTCTTTCAGTGTACAACCCTTTTCCTTCAAGAATTAGTATAGGTCTCTCAAAATTTTCAGCTAGGTTTTTTGTCTGATCCAAAAGCCTACCATCAACAAGTGACTGAAGAAAGTCCGAAACCGTCTTTCTCTCTATTCCCACTCTTTGACTGATGACAAAATCACCCACGTCAAGTTGTCGAGTCTCTACCTCGCAATCCAAGCGGTAAATCTCCCTTACTACGTTCGAAGCGGTCTCCCTATGATCCGCTATCACTTTCACTAAACCACCAATCACAATAATAGGAAACTAGTACTAAAGACCAACGAGAAATGGAAGAAATAAAAAGATGAAATCAGCCAAAAGAAAACTGATTAATCATAAAGGTAGAAAATGAATAGAAAAATCCACATTTTCGGACTTATATTGAGCCTTTCTATAATGATCTTAATCTACCTTTTTACCGACCTCCTTAACTTTATTGAATTCATTCTGATCTCCGCCGCTATTTTCATATGGAGAGCCATGAGATGGAAAACAACTTAATTTTTTAAATCCCAAATGAAATCGGTCAAGATGATTCAACGCCCCTAAATTCATCCAACGATGATTGTGACTCATCATCTGACTCGTCGTCTAGACTCCGAAGCACCTTCTTCATTCTGTTTTCCTTGTGTACAGCGGACCAATAAAACGCCTCATCTCTGGTGCCCTTCATTATCAAAACCACAACCCGTCCAGGTCCACTCCTTCCTGTTCTACCTCTTCTCTGAATGTTGCGAATTTCGCTTGGAACCGGTTCGTAAAAAATCGCAAGATCTACTCCTGGAATGTCCAATCCTTCCTCACCCACGGATGTCGAAACCAAAAGATTTGTATCGCCTTCCCTGAATCTTTCTATAACCCACGCCTGCTCCTTTTGAGTTAGACCATCTGCATTACCCCTACTCGCTTGCCCGATAAATCTTTCCGGGCGGATACCATCCATCTTCTCCAAAACACCCACGAGCTTATCCACCGAATCTCGATAGTGAGCAAAAACAATTATCCTGGACTGAGGCTTCTCCGATATTTGTTCATCTACTATCTCTTTTAACCGCTGCACCTTGGGGTTTTTCACTCTTCCTGCGCAACTTCTCACAAGCCTAATCACCTTCTTCATACGTGGATCATTTAAAAGCATCCTCAAAGACTTGGGCGCCCCTGACTGACCGGATTTACTCTCCATCCTTTCCAAATAGTTGTCAAGGGATTCTAGTCCCTGAGATTCCAGAAGCTCAATAGAATGGGAGAGTCGAAATGCTGCGGCTCGGTCCATCATCGCCTTGAAAATCTCTCTAGGTGGATTAGGAGACATCTCCTTTTGTTTTTTCTTAATCTTCTTCTGAACATCCAAAAGTTCCTTTTTTCCAACGTTCTGTATCGAGTCCAAAAAGCCCAAATCCTTTAAAGACTTAAGATGATCCTTAAGCTGCCGTTCTAGAAACTTCTTAATTTTAGCCACGGGCTCCGGAAGTTCAAGCATCTCTCTTTCCAATTCAATGGGTTGAACATAGGGCTTAACGTTCGGATGATTTTCTGACCTTACCTCTACCCTCTCAATTTCCAGATTCTCCTTCACATCTTCCACCCGGTCCTTGCTTCCACCAGGAGAAGCAGTAAGGGCAAGAATAAGTGGATCCTCGGCCTGGTCTCTATATCGCTCCGCTATAAAGACGTAGGAATAATCTCCGACCGCCCTATGAGCCTCATCAAAAACCATCAAGTCAAAGTTTGAGGGGTGCATTCTACCCGATATCATGTCTCTCTCAACGGTCTGAGGGGTCGCAAAAAATACACGGCCGTTTCTCCATATATCGACCCTTTCATCGGGGCGAATCTTTCCGGTCAGAACCTTAAAGTCCTTTGTTTTTAGCGTCATTGAATCCTCAAATAGCTCGGCGTGTTGCAAAACGAGTGGTCTAGTAGGGGCCATCATCAGAACACGGGCATCGGAGTCATCGTGCATTCTATGGGCCGTGAGCATCACCGCTATTTGAGTTTTTCCAAGACCGGTAGGCAGAACGACCAAAGTATTCCCCTGTCTGGCTGAATCCAAAATAACCTGTTGATAAACCCTGGCCTCGATTGATTCCGGACGTATCAGAGGATGATCCACATATTCCATCATCAATAAAGTGCCTTTAATTCACAAAAAGATTAACCGTTTAGTTTATTCGACGTTCGAAGTTAAAAATGAATCAAAATTTATTGTCGCAAGTTAGCAGGAAGGGGGGATCATATATTTATCCGTGAGTACTCTCATTTTGATGAAACTTAAGATAGATACAGCGCTACTTAGCACCTCCGACAAGTCGAATCTGGAAAAGTTCGCAATTGAGTTGAGAGACATGAACGTAGAAATGATCGCCACCGACGGGACTGCAAGTTACTTATCCAAGAGAGGAATCGAAACAACAAGCGTAGAGGATATTACTGGTTTCCCCGAAATTCTCAGAGGTCGCGTAAAGACTCTACATCCTAAGATTCACGGCGGCATCCTCGCAAAACACTCCGAAGCCGATATGAAAGAACTTAAACACTTAGGTATACGCAAGATAGACCTCGTGGTGGTGGAACTTTATTCATTCAGGGATGCAGTCGAAAGTAGTGAATCCCACGAAAAGATAGTGGAAAAAATAGACATAGGGGGCCTCGCTCTTGCCCGTGCAGGTGCCAAGAATTAAGAAAACACCTGCACTATTGTGAACCAAACCAATTACGACAGAATATTAGAGGAAATGAAGAAAAACGACGGGAAAATATCCCAAAAAACCAGGTTGAAAATGGCAGTTGAAGCTTTTAAAAGAGCTGAGGAGTACAATAAAGCAATAAAGGAATATTTATACAGATTTTCAAAGAAAGGGTACTAACAGGATTCGAAAATCCAATTCCAATTCCTCAGTAAAGCATCAAAGTATGGACAAAAGTCCACGATACTAAAAGCAGGAACCAATAAGGAATTATTCCTGTTTTGATGAGGCTCTTGGCGTCTCCTTCATAATCGGATTCCGCAAAGTTTACCTTTATTGAGCTGACCTTGTACGCAATATAAAACAAGAATAAGCCTACAAGTCCTCCCTGTCTCCCGGTAAGTCCAGCTAAAGCACTAAAAACACCAACGGCAATAGCAAAAATGACAAAAATACCCGTAACCTTGACCTCGGCATCGACTTCTAGATCATCCATAATCGTTCCCTCTCGAAGGTCATATTACAGAAACCTATTTAATTATTATTGTTTTTTTGGATTAAGATAGTAACGCAATCATCTCAATTTTTAAGTTGGACCAATTTCTTAATGCTTAATACCACATCTACACTTGATGTCGGAGAGAAGGAACGAGTTATCCGGACTCGATATAAAAGTCTGCGTGGAGGAGCTCAAGGAGGTAGTAGGATCGTGGACAGGCAAGGTATACCAGATTGGAAATCTATTCTTGTTCAAACTTAACACCCCTGGAAAAGATAGAGGGAATCTGTTGATCGAACCAGGATTGAGAATCCATCTAACGGAAAGAGATTACGAAACACCCATGAATCCTCCGTCCTTTGCGATGTTGCTTAGAAAACACTTGAGAGGTAAAAAATTAATGGACATTGAGCAACCTGGCATGGAACGGATAGTTGAGCTAGAGTTTGCTAGAGGGGATAATAAGAGGATACTAGTAGCAGAACTTTTCGGGGGAGGGAATCTCATACTGTGTTATGGGAATAAAGAGATTATTAAGCCCCTAAAATCCCGTTCCTGGGAACACAGGGAAATAAAACAGGGCGAGAATTACAAAAAACCACCCAGAAGAGGAAAGGATATTACATCTATATCTTTAGAGGAACTGTCCAAAATCCTGGATAAAGAACCGGATTTGGTTCGAGCGCTTGCCAGAAATCTTAACATTGGCGGAAACATGGCAGAAGAAATATGCTCAAGAGCCAGACTTAGCAAGGATAAAGGGACCGATGAACTCAAAAATGAAGAAGTTAGCAAGATTTACGAAAGCATTCAAGGTTTACTTGAGGAGGAACCAAACCCCCGAATCCTCTATAAGAATGGATCGCCAGTAGATTTTTTACCCTTCCCTTTCGACACAAAGAAGAAGTTGGAGTTTAGAAGTTACGAAAAATTCAATGAGGTTCTTGATGACTATTTTGCAGTAACTGCCGAAGAGGAAGATGAGAAAGAAAAGAAAAGCCAAGTTGAACAGGAAATAGAGAAGGCGGAAAAAAGATTGAAGAACCAGAAGGCCCAAGTGGACTCCCTGAAGTCAGAATCACAACAGTGTAAAAGTATTGCCGATGAGATCTCGAAACATCATGATGATATTGACTTTATTCTGAACGAAATTAACTCCTCCCTGGAGAAGGATGGATGGAAAAGAGTAAGAAAAGAATTGAATAAAGATTCCGACTCGAAAGCAAAGTGGACGAAGCCAGTTGAAGAAGTGTCTCCAGACAGAGGAAAAGTGATAATAAATTTGCCAGAGGGCGAAGCTGAACTAGACGTGCGAAAATCTGCATTCAAAAATGCAAATAACTATTATAAAGAATACAAAAAGGCGAAAAGCAAAATCGAGGGTGCAAAGGAGGCGGTCGAGGAGACAAAGGAGAAGCTGGAGACTTTAAGGGAAAAGGGGACCAAAAAAACTGGAAAAGAAGTTTCAGGCAGGGAGAAAAGTAAAAAATGGTACGATAAATACCGTTGGTTCATCTCTTCGGATGGATTTTTGGTAATCGGCGGGAGAGATAAACAGTCCAATCGTGAAGTTGTAAAAACCCACATGGATGAAAGAGACAAGTATGTTCACGCCGACATGCAAGGAGCTCCTCACGTCGTTATCAAGGGAGAGGGTGAGGAAGTCCCTCAGTCAACAATAAGAGAAGCAGCAGAATTCGCAGTGATGCACTCAAGGGCTTGGCGAGAGGGCTTGGGAAACATGGACGTTTACATCGCTAACCCCGATCAGGTTTCAGAAAAGGCACCCAGCGGCGAATACCTCCCGAAAGGAGGCTTTATGGTGAAGGGAAAAAGGGACTATCTGACGGTGCCCGTTTCAGGTGCAGTAGGCCTAATTGACAGAAGAAAGGAAAAAGTTCCAATTTGCGGACCAAAATCAGCAATAATCGAACATTCGGAAACTGTTATTGAGATAGAGCCCGGTAAAACAAAAAAAAGTGACCTTGCCAAGAAAATAAAAAAGAAAATTGAGAAGAAACAAAATTTAGAACTTCAAATTGACGATCTCATGAGAATTCTACCCCCCGGTTCAGGAAGAATCAAAAACGGATAGATTGTCATCTTCGTTTGTATTTTCCAACTATCTGGCACTCTTTCAGTATCTTATCCTTAATGGCATCTTGGAGTTCAGATTTTTTTGCACCAGGATCAAGGTCCAGAGAAGAGGACAATGCAAACAGCTTAAACATATACCGGTGAGACGGCCCGCTGGGGGGACAGGGCCCCCGATATCCCACCTCTCCGAAATCGTTAGTGCCCTGTACGGCACCGTCCAACGAACTCAACGTTCTCTTTCTCGAAACGCCTTCAGGTATCTTCTCGATGTCCGCCGGCAAATTCCATATTAGCCAATGATCAAAAATTCCTCCTGGGGCATCCGGATCATCGACAATCAGTGCTAGAGAATCCGCATCGGAAGGCACATTCCTAATTGAAAGTGGCGGGGATTTATCTTCGCCATCACATGTAAATTCTTCTGGAATATTACCTCCATCTTCAAAAGATTCAGAAGATATTTTCAAAGTTTTCACCCATACAGTTTTCCCTGTCTCCAGGGTTTTAAGTCTTATATATTTGAAATCAGAAAAATTTATTTAACTCTTTGATATCTAAGTCGAGGAAAATCAGTTAAAATTAAACGACCTCAGATTATTGGAGAAATTCAGATTTGTGAGAAGGATGAACAAAAAAGAAGAAAATAATAAAGGAAAAGAAACCAAAATCGGACTTCCAAAAGAACTATTAGATGATATACGTGGAAGGGGGTTGGATCCAAGCGAATACATCGAGGAACTAGTTAAAAACGATCTTCAGGAAAAAAGAAATTCAGATGAAAAACCTAATAATGAAGTCTTAAAAGAAGCGGAGCTTGTCCAGACAAAGGAAAAGAAAAGACAGGAGATAATAGAAGAAGCTATGTTAGAATTTCTGAAAAAATACCGAAAGGAAGAGTGGATAGAATATATGCTTAAAAGCAGAGGCGAAGAAGCGATAAAAATGGAATCCAAGAGAATTGTTGATAAACACCCTCAAGAATGGTCGGATTTTATCAGAGAATACTCCAAAGAATAAGCCAACGATAAGGTAACAAAGAAAGGCTGATTCATTTAGAAAAGAAGGAACAGCGTCAATTACTTCAAAAATCTTATATTTGGTGAGTTTGGCCCTTTTTTCAATCCTACCTTTTTTACACAATGAACCCATTTGAAACCACGTCCGTTATAAAATAAATCACAGAAGAAAAGGAACCGGAGGTGAAAAAATGCAACCAAATCCATCTAATTTACCACCGCAGGCTCAAGAAATGATCGAAGAGCTTCAAGAGAGAAAAAAACAGCTTCAACAGATAAATGAACAGAGAAATCGGTTTAAATTTGAACAAAAGAGAACCGAAAAGGCATTAGAAGCCATAAATAACGCAGAGGAAGAAAAGGAGGTATTCAAAGTCGTCGGACCCGTCGGGATAAAATCCACGCAGAAGGAACTCAAGGAAGAGTTGTCAGAGGACAAAGACAAAATAGAAGCAAAGCTGAGCTCAATGGGGAAAAAGGAAGAAAAAATAAGGGAAGAAGCAGAAGGCAAGCAGCAAAAACTCAGAGAAATTATGTCCGGTGGAAAAACAAAGTAAAAAAATAATGAACCCAATTTAGATTCTTTCTGAATTTATAATTTATTATTTTGGCGAAATATTCTTCGTTTTCTGAAGGCAAAACCACGTTAGCAAGAAACGTTCTGGAAACTCTAATAAGAGAATAAAGATCCACAACTAATAGGTTATTTTCCCCCTACCAATTGCGAGGAATATTGTGCTGGTAGCAGCCATATATACGGCCCCTTTAAGATTGAAGGCCGTCAAAAACAGGGACTTAAGAAGCCCCGGGCGGGGATTGAACCCGCGATCTCGCCCTTACCAAGGGCGCGCTCTACCACTAAGCCACCGGGGCACTCCAGAGAATTAACTGTATGAGTAAATTAAAAACTTGTTGAAGTTCCTAAATTCCTCTAATCAAATATAAGCATCTGGTTAGAGATGCTAAGTACAATATTCTACTTTCGAGAATCAATCTTTCTCTTCTCTAGAATTTCCTCGGCCTTCTTTTCCGATATCTGTAGTTCCTTTGCAATCTTCTCTATTTTTTCCTGATCGGATTTCTCGGGTTTAAATACTTCGCCCATATTAACCCCAGTAATATCCTTTGTTTCACCCTCCTATTGTAATGTTGCTATAACTGCCTCCATGGAAATTGAAGCTTAGGCCATGCTCACCTAATAAACCAATTGAGAAAAAATAATAAACTAACCTGAGAATTCCTTTAGGAGGTATCCAATTGGCATATTTCAAATACAATACGGATAAGGCTGAAATGGTAAGTATACCCCACGGAGCGGACATAATTCAACATATAACCGAGCACGCCAAAAGTGAAAAAATAACTTCAGGATTTTTCACCGCAATCGGAGCGCTACAGGATGCCAAGATCGGTTTTTATGATCAGAAGGATCACGAATACAGAGAGAAAACAATAGAAGAGCCGAGAGAGATCGCAAACTGCACTGGCAACATATCTTTGAAGAATGGAAAGCCCTTTGTTCACGCCCATGTTGTTCTGTCGGACAATAACTATAACGTCGAAGCAGGACATTTGACAAGCGGGACTGTGTTTGCCGCAGAGGTGCATCTGACCGTATTAGAAGGACCCAGTCCAAGGCGGAAACAAGACAAAGTTACAGATCTTGCACTCTGGAAAAAAGATAAAAAATAAATCGAAAGTTTCGAATCCAAAAGGGATAGCCACCAGGTCGTATTTACAAGACATCGGTAACCTCAAAAATGTGGAAAGAGGACCGGATACTTCAGAGAATGAATAGACTTCCCATCATCACGAACATGCCAGAGAAAAGCCCCAGCGTAGAAAGATGCTCTCCTCCATAGTCATGAGAAATCGGTAGCAGTTCGTCAAAGCTAATAAACACCATAATTCCGGCAACAAAAGCAAGAATGTAATAAAGGAGTGATCCCGACAACCATGGTCTAAGCAGAAGATACCCCACCAAAGCCCCTAGGGGTTCCGCTAGACCGGAGAAAAGAGAATAAAAGAAAGCCTTCTTTCGATCACCTGTGGCGTAGAATATTGGGGCCGAAACTGCTATTCCCTCAGGAATATTGTGTATGGCTATTGCTGCCGCTATAGGTAAACCCATCGAAATGGATCCCAAAGATACCGAAAAAACAGCTATGCCCTCAGGAAAGTTATGTATAGCAAGCCCAACTGCCGTAAGAACTCCAGCATCCTTGAGCCTCTCGTGGAATTCACTGGATTCATGAAATGAGTCCGGTTGCGTGTCCATATGTGCGTGCGGTATGAACTTATCCACAATGTATATCCCCACGATGCCCCCGAAAAAGGCCATGTTTCCCTTAAAGAACCCTATGTTATCCACCGACTCGCCCAAAAGCTCGATAAATGAAACGTATATCATTACTCCCGCCGAAAACCCCATCAAAAATGAAAGATACGAATACTTCGGTTCCCTGATAAAGTAGGCGATGAGAGAGCCAACACCGGTTGAAAGACCGGCCAAAAGGGTAAGGAGAAACGCGCCCTCGACCCCTCCTATCATTTGAGATCCTCCATAAGCTGCTTTTGACAATATATTGATCTTGAATTATTATGTTTTTCAACTACACACAAATTCATTTTAACCCCATTATTCGCCCATTTCATTCAAAGCAAGTATTCAAAAATCAAAAACAAATTAAATACGTACATATAAAAAGTCTACCAATCGACGTGTGTTAGGATGAAATTAGGTTTAATAGGATGTGGAAACTTAGGCGAGTCCTTTCTAAAGGGCTTGTTGGAAATCGATGAAATTAAAGCAGACAAAATAATTGCGAGCGATCTCGATAATGAACGTAGGGAACGTGTTGAAGCCCTTGGTGTAAAATCCACTCAAAAAAACAAGGAAGTCCCCAAACAAACGGACGTAATTTTCCTGGCAGTCAAACCTGGAAAGGTGCCCGCAGTTCTCAAAGAACTGGATTTGGACGACGAAAAGCTCTTGATCTCCTTAGCCGCCGGAATCTCCTTACAAACTCTTGAGAAAAACACTGATGCAAGGATAATCAGAGTAATGCCAAACATCTGCGGAAGTGTGAGTGAGATGGCCGCCGCATTCACGCCAGGGAGTAACTCAACGCCCAAGGATGTGGAGATGCTAAAACGCATATTAAACGGAATGGGAACTGCAGTTGAAGTCGAAGAAGAGAAAATGGACACCGTTACCGGATTGAGCGGAAGCGGTCCGGCCTATATCTTTTCTATAATAAAATCCCTTGTCGAGGCCGGGAAGTCTGAAGGTCTCGATGAAAGCCATGCATTAACACTCTCCATTCAGACGGTGAAAGGCAGTGCAGAACTTGCTAAAAGGTCTGAGCTCAGTTTAAAGGAACTAATGGACATGGTTTGTTCTCCCAACGGAACAACGATAGAAGGAATGAAGGTTCTCGAGGAATACAAAATCAATGAAGCGCTGAACGAAGCAGTGAAAGCCGCAAGAAAACGGTCAAAGGAACTTTCAAAATAACGATCGAACCGAGATAAAGAATCCACTACTCTTCCATTTTCCTAATTTTGTATGAATCGCAGTTGGGGCACCTAATTCCGGACGATTCCTCCAGTTCCTGCCTTTCTATTTCCCGACCACAATCCTTGCACTTATACTTCACTTAAATCACCAATTTAGTTAACTCAAACAAGACCACGAGTAATAGGTCAACGGCCATCAGTCCTCTTTCTCCATCTCCCTCTCTTGATATCGTTTCAACGCAAGTTCCTGTGGATCCATCTCCTCTTCATCAACTTCTCTAATGTCGGGAGCTTCCTCCTTTTCGTCATCCTTATCCAATACCTCTACCGGCTTGGATTCCTCGATCTCACCATCTACGTTTATTTCCGCATCGGGGTATTTCCTTTTGATTCCCTCGATTTCATCTCTAGAAATATCACCTCTAACCGTGACCTCCGTTTTGTCTCCTATTCTTCTGACGCTTATACTTGACGACGAAGCTCGATTGGAAAAATCGCCACTCATCATCTTTTTAAACATTTTCTCTATTTTCCTGAACTCATCAAATGGATCTCTTGCCATTTTTATCCCCACTAGTAACCTCATTGCCAAAATAAAATAAAACTTATCGAGAGTTATAAGCAATCGGGAATTATTCCAAAACCTCTTCAATTTCAGATTTGGAAATTGGACCCTCTCTAACGATTTCAAACCCGTCAGAAGTAAGATCTAGTACAGTAGTCGGAGTGCCGATATGGGATCCGCCAGAATCCACAGCGTAATCAACTCTGTGACCAATTTGATCGACTGCTTCTTCAACAGAGGGAGCACTCGGCTCTCCTGATTTGTTTGCAGAAGTCGAAGTTATTGGCCCGTCAAACGCCTCTATTAACTTAAGGGCGACAAAATGATCTGGTATTCTAATCCCGACCTTCGAGGTCCCACCAAACAAAAGCTCGGAGAGAATTGGTCTGGGATCCACCAATAGCGTAAGGGGTCCGGGAAGAAACTCCTGTATAACATCCTCTGCATCCTCATTGAGCTTACCCACCCTGTAGGCCATCGAAAGTGAATCAACGGCCACAGAAATGGGTTTCTCCAGCGGTCTGGACTTGGCCTCAAAAACCTTAGCAACAGCTTTATCCGAGGTAGCATCCACACCCAAACCATATACGGTCTCTGTGGGATAGATAACAAGCTTTCTGAATTTCAAAGCTCTCACTACTACCTCTAAATTTTCGGGTGTACAACTCCCCCGCTCTATTTTAACTATTTCAACCATGTTCGACCTTTTTCTTAAGTTATTCTTTGATTATTTATGAAAAGCAAAATTAATCAGTGCTATAAGCGCCTCCAACCTTCTGGATAAGTTGAAAAGGATGATCCTCTGATTTCAAGCGATCTCCATCGACCGAGACGACATTAGGAATTTTTCTCATGTTGTAAGGAATATTGTGATTCATTACATAAGAGCCCGACTTATAAAACAAAAAAAGATCCCCTAATTTGACCTCGGGTACCTCCCGAGGCTTTTCACTTATCCAATCCGCTGAATGGCAAAAGTTTCCAGCAATAGCAGTCTTCACAGACCCCTCTCTCTCAGGAAAAATGCCTAGATTCAATGGTACTTCGTGTCGATCGATCGTTACCATATCGCTGCTGCCGTCCAGTATCACCACTCGTCTTCCATACATCTCCTTAACGTTTACAACGCTGGAAACGAAGATAGTTGAATCACCGACTAAGAATCTACCAGGCTCCAATACTAAC
>JBKHIS010000092.1:0-3152 GCA_046538535.1 Hadesarchaea archaeon
CTTCCTATTTCCGTTAATAGTTTACTTAGCGAATCTTTTGATATTTTGCCCTCTGATATAAGGCCAAAAATCTTTTTGAGATCTTTTTCTGAAATTTTGTTGATATTTATTCCTTCGTTTTCCAATTGCTTGAACTTTTGGAGAAGCGTGGATGCTACAAGCGTTGGGTCAACATCGTGTTCCTCGATTATTTCTTCGAAAAGAGCGAATTTATCCGACATGCTCATTTGTTTGGAAAGTTCATCGCTCAAACCGATTTTTTCTTTGTATTTCTTTCTTTTTTCTTCTGGCTTTTCCGGTAAATTATCCTTAATCTTCTTTGTTCTACTTTGGGTTATTTTTGGGGGTGGAACATCGGTCTCAACATACATCCGGGCTGCACCTGGCAGAGGTCTCAAATACTGGGTATTTCCATTTGGAAGAGCTGCTCGTGTTTCCTTCGGAACCCCTTCAAAAGCTTTATTTGCCCTATCTATGACCGCTTCTAGCCCCTTTGTTGCCTTGTCTGCGGTGTCTGCGATTATTACTACTGCGTCCTCTTTATCGGCATTAACTACTTTTCTTAATTCTCGAACTTCGGATTCACTGATACCATATCCAGGTAACTCATCGGTGTGGAATATTCCTTTAACCCCTCCGTAAACTCCAGCATATTCCGAAAGTTCTGTACCAAATCCCCTTTCGGGTAATAGATTTTTTCCCAATAACTCTGAAAATTTTTTGAGTTTAGCTGCATAAACCCCGCCATTGGAGAGGGAATTTTTTATGATGCTGGATTTAGTGTCCGAGAAAACATCCGTGACACTGTAAACTTTTTTTTCACTTTTTTCAGCTCCCCTCTTTTCTAACTTCTCTTTTATTTCCAGTAATCCAATTTGTCTTTGAACTTCTCTCTTTATTACAGTCTCAATTAATTCCAGTTCTTGGACTCCTTTTATTTCCTGTCTGGCTCCGTTTTCGATTGAAACGTTGACGTCTTGTCTGATGGTGCCAATTCCTCTTTTCATTTTTCCGGTAGTACGAAGTATCTGTCCTATTTTAAGTGCGCCGTCGGCAGCGTCCTTTGGGTCGTTGAAATCCGGTCCTGTAGCGATTTCAAGAAGGGGGATACCTAGTCTATCGAGCTTGTACTCAACTATTTCTTCTCTTTCTTGGGCCTTTCTCGCGGCATCTTCTTCGAGACAAATTGTGGGTATACTTATCTCCCTATTATTGATCTTTATTTTTCCCTCAGTTGCGAATAGAACAGTTCTTTGAAAGCCTGTGGTATTGCTTCCATCGATTACGGTTTTTCTCATAACGTGGGCTTCGTCCACAGGAGTTGCATTTAGGAGCAAGGAACACTGAATGGCTATGTCGATGGCTTCCTCATTTAGGGGATGAGGAGGTTCTTCGTCTAATTCTACTAGGCAATTGCTCTGCTTATAAACGTGATATCTGAACCGTTTGTTTTTCTCAGCTTCCGCTAGTGCTGCCTGATCTATTTCGCCTAGTTCGCTTTCGGTCGGTCTTAACTCACGTTCCACCTTGATTTCCGATTCTCCGTCTTGCAATTTAGAAGGGCATTTGCAGAATAATTTATTGGTATCAACTTCTTGATGAATTTCAAGTCCCACTTTCAATCCAAGATTTCTGTAATCCAGTGTTTTATCCATTTTTTTCCTCCGGCATTTTAGGTTTTAGAAAGGAATCTATTTCCGTTCGCTCATTTTTTTCACCAGCTAAGTTTTTGCTCATGAGCGATTTTACCTCATCTATATCAGTTGTCTTATCCAGAATCCACATCATCTTTACGTAAGCAGTCTCGGGAAGCATGTCCCCTAAGGAGAATACTCCCAGGTCTAGAAGATCTCTGCCCGAAGAATAAACCCTCATATTTATTCTCCCCCAAATACATTGGGACGTCATACCTACTGGTATTTCTTCTTCCTTAGCCATCTCCAAGCCTTCATGGAGAGATTTGGGTGTGTGACCTAGTCCAGTCCCCTCCAACACGATTCCTTTATATCCCTCCTCGATGAGTTTCTTTATTGTTTCAGAACCCATGTTTGGATAAACCTTCAATAAGACGACCTTTTCTTCAAATCCCTTTTTAAGCTTGATTTCTTGGGTTCCTCTATCCTTTTTGTCACATAGGTATCTTACTTCCCCATCTTTGACAATTCCTAGAGGGCTCTGATCAATGGACTGAAATGCGTCTCTTCTGCTTGTGTGACATTTTCTAGCTTTAGTCCCTCTGTGGATTAAGCAGAATTCATCCTGTGTGGATCCATGCATTACTACGCATACTTCACCCAAGTCCGAAACAGCTGTTGAAACAGCGCTTACCATGTTTAGGGGGGCGTCACTACTGGGTCTATCTGAGGACCTCTGAGATCCAACTAGCACAATTGGTTTTGACAAGTCTTCGAACATGAAGCTGAGAGCAGCTGCAGTATAGCCCATGGTGTCTGTTCCGTGAGCAACCACTACGCCTTTGGCCCCCTCATTTAATTCTTTGTAAATTTTTTCGGCTATTTGGTCCCATAGTTCAGGAGTCATATTTTCGCTTAGCACATTGCAGGCGGTTTCGGTCTTAATATTGGCTATTTCAGCGATTTCTGGAGCAGAATTGTATATCTCTTCTGCGGAGAACGCGGGGTGTACTGCTCCTGTTCTGTAATCTACCTTTGATGCTACTGTACCTCCAGTACCTATTATTGATACTTTTGGTTTTCCGGGATCGACTTCGACTTTTTCTGTTTTCTTCCCGATTTCTGGTTCTGACCCTTCTGAAAGCTTTTCTATTTCTAAGTTCTGATTTATCTTTATTCCTACATTATATCCATTGTCTAGCTTTATAACCAGATAATTATTCGATTCTCCACTAGTTCTGGGCATCAATAGGCCCTCAAATACTTGATTTTCTTTTTTGATCCTTATTCTGTCCCCAATGTCAGCCGATAACGGCTCGAGGACATCTCCTGCGACTCCTTTGTAGCTACTCATAATCTTTCCTTTTGGAACATTGAATTTGTTTTAAGTTGATTAGTGATACAGCTTTTTTTAGTTCATGGATAGATAAAAAAGCCTCGCCAATTTTCATATGATTTGTGAGTGGGTGTTCCCCACCATTAGCAAGAATTTTCATCGTTCGCTTAGGCAACCTCCAT
>JBKHIS010000041.1:0-11103 GCA_046538535.1 Hadesarchaea archaeon
ACTGGGCCATGAAGGTCCCGCCGGGCCCGGTAGTTTCGTCTCCGGAAATTCCGTATTTTGTCGGGATCTCGATGTCGTGCTTCATAAGCTCTAGTCCGCCGACTCTGTACCCAAAAAAGACGAAATCGGCCCCTTCCAAGGCCTCTTCGGGTTTCGTGGTATGAGAAAAAAATAGGTCCGCGTCGAATCTCTCGCTCATTTCTTCTCCCAGTTCGGTTAGCAAGGGCAGTCTGCTTTCGTCAATATCCATGAGCCATATCTCGCTACCTTGTAGGCTTTCCTTGTTCTCCGCCAGAACGTAGAGAAGGGATGGAGTGAATGGACTTCCACCCCCAAGAAAGGATACCTTTTTTGACATGACATTTATACTTCCTTTGGGATCGCAAAAAAACGTTCCGCGTTGAATATTGAGGTATTTCTCGCAAATTCGATTTGAGTCTTAAGGATTAAAAGAAATGATGAATTTTTAGTAAATAGATCGAAATGAAGGCTGCTGTCTACGATGGTGAGGACTTTTCAGTTCGGGAGATTTCCGACCCTGATTTAGATGATAACGAAATTTTGATCAGAGTGGAGGCCTGTGGTATATGTGGCACGGATATACACGTTGTGGAGGGTGATTTTCCCTCTTCCCCCCCGGTAGTTCTTGGTCACGAGTTTTCGGGGGAGGTTGAGGAAGTGGGCTGTGATGTGGGGGAGGTCGATGTCGGAAGCACCGTCACCGTTAATCCCAACCTGTACTGCGGGAAGTGTTCTTACTGCAGGGAAGGCAAGCCAAACCACTGCAAGAACTGGGAGGCGATCGGTCTGCACCGTAATGGGGGATTTGAGGAGTACGTGGCTGTGCCGGAAAGTCAGGTGTTGGAGTTCAACGGCTTAGATTATAATGAAGCTGCTTTTGCTGAACCAGTTTCATGTGCCGTAAGAGGGATTCAGAGGCTCGATCCCGAGCTTGGGGACTCGGTGCTGGTGATGGGCGGAGGCCCTATCGGACTCATCTTGTCTCAGCTTCTATCTATTTCTGGCGCTGGCGAGATTATTTTGAGCGAACCGGTGGAGAGCAAGAGAAGGTTGGCGGGGGAACTGGGCGTTGACGAAGTTATCGATCCGACTGTTGAGGATCCCAGGGAATCAGTGATGGAATTGACAGAAGATGGCGTGGATAGTGTTGTGGAGGCCACGGGAATTCCGGAGGTTTCGAAAAAATGTTTGGAAGTCGTGAAAAAGGAAGGCGATGTTCTGCAGTTTGGGGTAAATCCACAGGATTCTAGGATATCCATAAGTCCCTTCAAGGTTTATAGAGAAGAGATTAGTCTTTTAGGATCATTTACAAACCCTTTTACCACCCAAAAGGCCGTTAAGCTTATAGAATCGGAATCAATAGAACTTAAACCCCTTGTAACGAGCGAAGTTGATTTGAAAGACATTGAAATAGGGATGGACAAGTTCGGGGATAAGGACGAGATAAAAATCATGGTTCGCCCTTGAGATTAGTTTTGATATCGGATCCATTTTTTCCAATCGAAGTTTGTGGGAAAAATAGCAGTGAAATATGGAAAAAGATAGGAATTCCCGTTATTCTTCTTTTCTGAGGTTCCAGCCTTTGTCCTCGTGCTGTATGAGCTCCCTGTGTGGGAATGGAATTCCAATTCCAACTTCCTCAAATCTTCTCTTGGTTTCGGTTATTATGTCGTGAAGGGATTTTCTCCGCTTGCTTGGAACGGGATTTTCTATCCAGAATAGGAGGACCACGTTGACTGAGCTATTCCCGAGTTCGTCTATCATGGCTTTTGGGGCGGGATCTTCCATTGTTAATTCGTGTTCGTTCATCACTTCTTCGGCTATCCGTTTGGCTTCGGCCGGATCCGCTTCATAGTCAATTCCTATGGTATGTTTAATTCTGAGTCTTCCGTTTCTGGATTTGTCGTTTACCTCGGTGGAGGAAATCAGGCTGTTGGGTATCGATACCATTTCCCCGTCGAACGTCTTCAACCGAGTCTGCATAACTGAAATATCCTGGACGATTCCGGAATAACCGCTTACCTCTATCCAATCACCTATTTCGAAGGGCCGAGAGAACATCATTAAGAGACCCGAAATTACGTTACCAAGGGTTTCCTGTGCCGCAAGACCGACGACAATCCCCATAAAGCCCGCTCCCGCGAACAGTGCGGTCATGTTGATCCCCCATATCCCCAGGATTATGAATAGGACGACTATTCCCCCTACTATTTGTAAAATGCGAAACACAGCTTTCCTGTAGTGAACTTGTAGCCTATCACCTGCTATGTGGTCGAGTATGGATTTAATTATCCCGATCATTATCAGGAATGCTACTATCACGATTATGGTGAACAATATTCTGGTGGTTAGGGCATCGCCGGAAAAAAGCTCGGTTATTTGATTTATAAATTCCGATACCATTTTTTATCTACTCGCTTTCTCCTTTATTGGACTTAGGGGACTTGACTTTGATAAATTTCTGCATGATTTGGGTGTTGGGAACGCTGATGATGTCTCCCTCTTCCGACTTAATTTTGGTGAAGAACAGGTTGGTCTCCTTTGCTCTCCCCGCTATTTTGTCGGGAAGTATCTCGATGTCTTCTCCTATCTGGAAGGGTCTCCAGATCATGATGACCAGAGCGGCCAGTATATTCCCTAAGATGCTCCAAACTGCTATAAATCCGATGATAACCATGGCCGCGATTGCGGAAATGACCATCCACAAGCGTCCTATCGCCAGTCCAAAGAGAGCTGCCAGGATCAATATGTCGACTATTACGATGATCCACCTTGTTACTAGTTTAACGGCGTGAACGTGGGAGGCCGGAAGTTTCTTGTTTCTCCCGAATCCCGTGACTTTGTGAGATATGGTCCTCTCTACCGCTAGGCTCCCGACCGCGACTATTATTGCCGGTAAGATTACTCTAAGGAAGTAACTCAGGGATAATTCAAAATTCATGGACTAATCATTAAAGATGTTTAAGACTTTTTATTAAAATTTAGCCTTCTAAATCGAATGTCTGTTTTCTGTAAGATTGATTGGATTTAACTCTTGTCTAGTGGGGCATTTAGGAATTAAATTTCATCATTTAGCGGAATTCGAATCGGTAAATTAATTTGTGGTCAGTTCTCTTTAAAAAGTAGATGCGTTCTAAAAATCTTAAAGCGAAGATTTTGGAGGCCGAAACCAGCCAGTACTCCGTTCTTCTCCACGGAGAGGATGCCGAGGAGATGGGCGTCTATCCCGGGGATCGGGTTGAAATAATAACCGATTCGGCCAGTCTGGTGGCGGTTGTTGATATCTCTCGGAGTCTTGTAGAGGAGGGTCGGATAGGTGTGTTTACCAAGGCCTCGGATTTTTTGGGTCTCCAGGGCGATGAAGGTCTCGAGGTGAGGCCATCGTCCCCTCCCCGCTCGATAAGCATAATTCAGAAAATGATGGGTGGTAAGGAGCTCAATTCCGAGGAAATCCACGAGATTGTATTGGATATAGTAAAGGGACGCTTGACGCCGTCCGAGATGACAGCATTCTTGGTCTCTCAAGAAATTAACGGGATGTCCATCGAGGAAACGGCCTACCTCACGAAAAGTATGGTGGAGACCGGGGAAATCCTGGAACTTGAGGAGGAACCAATCGTGGACGTTCATAGTATAGGCGGTATTCCGGGGAATAAGTACTCGCTGATAACGGTCCCGATAGTTGCCGCGGCTGGGCTTGCCATTCCAAAGACTAGTAGCAGAGCGATCACCAGTCCGGCCGGAACTCCGGATATAATGGAGATAATGGCCGAAGTTTCGTTATCGATGGAAGAAATATCGGAAATTGTCTCTGAGGTAGGAGGTGTGCTGGCTTGGGGTGGAGCGGTGAACTTGGCTCCGGCCGACGATTTGCTCGTCCAGATAGAGAGGCCTTTAGGAATCGATCCAAAGTCCCAGTTACTTGCCAGTATACTATCCAAAAAGCTGTCCGTAAGAGCGGATAGAATACTGATCGATATCCCTACTGGACTCGGGGCGAAGATAGAAAGCTCGGAAAACGCGAGGGACCTAGCAAACGATTTCATGAGTTTGGGGCACGAGCTCGGAGTTGAGGTGGATACGGCTTTAACCTATGGGGGTCAGCCCCTTGGATATTTGGTTGGGCCGGGACTGGAGGCTCGGGAGGCCTTAAATACGCTGAGGGGGGAAGGACCGAACAGTTTAATAGAGAAATCCACCGAACTCGCCGGCGCTTTACTGGAGATGGGTGGCTTTGCTGCCAGAGGTGAGGGTTGTTCAATGGCAAGAAGTATCCTTGAATCCGGCAAGGCAGAGGAGAAATTTAGGGAAATAATTGATGCCCAGGGAGGAAATCCAGATGTGAGAGTTGATGATCTCCCCCTCGGCGATAAAACCGAGACTTTAACCGCGAATAAGGGGGGTTACGTAAAGAGGATATTCAATTCTTGTATAAAGGACATAGCTAGGGCTGCGGGTGCCCCCAGGGATAAAGGTGCGGGAGTCAAGCTCTTCTATAAGGAGGGTCAAGAAGTTGATGAAGGCGACGTAATAATGGAGATCTTTTCCGAACATGAGAGCAAACTGGACGATGCCGTATACTTTGCGAAGAAGAATTCGCCTTTCAAGATTGAGGGCATGTTATTGGAGAGGATTTCGAGAAGGCCTAGGGGCGACCGATCTTAGAGGTCTCTCGATTTTTTTCTTATTTGTAATAGATAAAAAATGGAGAGGGGATGGGATAGCGGTTTTTCGGATTTAAGTGTAGTCCCATACGCCCGTTCCCTTGAAGTTGTGAACTATCGTCTTTGTGGTGGTAAGCTGGTTGATCGAGTATCCGACTCCTTCCCTTCCAATTCCACTGCACTTCATGCCACCGAAGGGATAGTAGCCTATCCCGTGGCGAGGGTACTCGTTGACGAAGACTGCTCCCACTTCGAGGTCCTTGGCGATTTTTCTTATCTCCGTTTCGTCCTGCCCGAAGACGGATGCGTCTAGCCCGAACTTCGTGGAATTAGCTATTTTTATTCCTTCCTTCGGTGTCTCTACCTTTATGAGCAGGGAGAACGGTCCGAAAACTTCCTCTCCGAACCCTCTTATATCCTCTAAGTCTTGTTTGTCCGCCTCAAGTAAGGTTGGAGAAACGTAGTTTTCCTCCCTCTTGAACTCGAGCAGGGGCTTTGCCCCGTTTTCCACGGCGTCTCTGTGTATTTCCTCCACGTATTTGGCGCTCTTTTTGTCTATCAATGGCCCCATCTTTGCATTTTCGTCCTCTAACGGATTCTGGGGAGTGATGTCCTCCAGACGATCTACCAGTTCGTTTTTCAGGGGTTCGTATATACTTTCCACCGGAAGGACCATTCTAATTCCGTCGCAGCGCTGGCCGGAGTAACTAGTAATTCCGCTAACTATCTTTTCCGCTGTGGTTTCGAGATCCGCATCTGAAAGAACCAAGGCCGGATCGTTGCCACCTAACTCCATATGGAATGATTTTATCCCAGCTTGCTTGATGATCTTTGATCCCACTTCTGTGCTACCGGTGAAAGTAATTCCTCTAATCCTCCCTTCCTCTATCAATGGGGACATATCTCTTCCCTTAGTGGTAACTGTGGCGAGGCTCTGAGGAGGAATTCCACTGCTTTCCAGCACTCTTGTAAATAGGAGCGCTGTCAGGGGATCGCTTGATGGAGGTTTGAGAATTGTGGCGTTTCCACTTAGAATTGCTGGGGTAACTTTAGTGGCGGAGATAAATAAGGGGTAGTTGAAGGGACTTATGGCGAGGACGACTCCGAAAGGCTCCCTTTGAATTATCCCCTCGCTCTCGAGGGTTTCCTCGCTCCAGTCTCCTGGTATGAAGTCCCCTAGAAAGCTTCTCATTTCCATAGTGGTTCTTCTTAGCCTTTTTATCGTGGCCTTGACCTCCCCCTCTGCATTTTCCTTGGTTTTCCCTGCGTCGAGGATGGAAACGTTAAGGAAGTCCTCGAAGTTTTCCTCTATTAGATCTGCCGCTTTTAGAAAGCTTTCTACTCTCTTTTCCCCTGGGTACTCTCGGATTTTTTCCTTTCCCTTTCTATCAATTGTTTCGATTGAGGACTCCAACTGTTCCTTGGTAGGTTTCGAAACTCTGGCTATCGCTCTGCCGTCTATTGGGCTCGATATTTCATAGAAACTGTCGCTCGATTTCCATTCACCTTTTATAAAAAATTTGAATTCGGGTATACCGTCATCTCCGGGTTCGTATATCCCATCGAATATATCGCCCTTTATATCCAAAATAACGCCTTCCTAGGATTTAGTCATATTTTACTGCTCTTACTTGGATAAAGAGTTTTTCGGAATGATGCGGTCTGTTTTATATTTTAGTTGTTCAGGCAAAAAGCCCGATCGATTCGCTTTTCTTTCTGAACTCCTTTGCTTATTCAGTTTTGACTCTTCGCATTACTCGATTGGACAGGTTCTGGAATTCCATCCAGCGGTACCACCTAGGACCACGTGTATGCCTTTAAATCCTTCCCTTCTCAGTATGCTCGCTGCGGTTGTGGATCTCAGGCCGCTGCCGCAGAAAATGTATATGTTCTTGTCATCGGGAATTTCGTTTAATCTCTCTGGCAGTTGCGTTAGGTGTATGTTTTTTGCGCCTTGAATTCTATTTTTCTCTACTTCTTTCTCATTTCTGACATCCAGCACCAATATGTTTTCTCCCTTGTCCAGGAGAGTGCATGTTTCGTCCACAGTTACGGTATCTATTCTTTCGCTTGCACGCCCTGATTTGTGCCAAGATAACATGTTCCCAGAAAGAAATCCCTGTACATTGTCGTAACCCAAGCGTATTAGGTGTCTCATCGTATCCGTCGGGTTATCGGTTTCGTTGACCAAAAGTATGGGTGTTTCATAGGGGAGGAACCAACCAGCAAATTTTGGTAGCCCGTCCTGCCATATGGAAAGGGCTTCGGGGACATGTGCGCCATTGAAACTTAATTCGGACCTAGTGTCAAGAATTTCCGCTTTGTTCGTTTTGCTTTCGAACTCATCTGGCGAGAGGGGTTGGGGAGCTGGAATATGTCCGAGGACCGGTGGTCCATCCAGATTTAATCTCTCCATTTCTCTGAAGTATGGCGGTCTTTCTAGGACCTTGGCCACGTTTTTCACGAACTCCTCCTTGTTCTCGTGTTGCAGATTGGGATTGAGCTTTTTTTCCGTTCCAATTGTCGTCCAGGGCCGATCTTCGATGACATTGCCACAGACGGACCCGGGTCCGTGTGAGGGACACACTATAACTTCGTCGCCCAAGGGTAGTATCTTTTCATAGAGGGAATCGTAAAGTTTCCTTGCCATCTCCTCCTTCTTTTCAGGGTCTGCGAGGTCGACTCTTCCTACGTCGCCCGCGAAGAGGGCGTCTCCTGTGAAGATCATCCACGGTTCTCTGGATTTATCGTAGAGCAGATAACTCATGTGTCCGGGTGTATGGCCCGGAGTGAGCATAGCCTCGATGGTGAATCCTCCCACTTTCCATTTTTGTCCATCCTCGACGTCGTTTCCGTACCCGTATTTCAGCTGAGTGTCCGCGTGCCAGATTTGGGCATTCGTTTTTTTGGCGAGTTCTAGGGAGCCGATAACGTAATCTTCGTTTCTATGTGTCTCAAGTATGTTTTTAATGTCGAATCCGTTTTTCACCGCTTTTTCCAAGTATATTTCACAATCTCTCCGGGGGTCTATGACGAGAGCCTCGCCTTTGTCTCCGATTAAATACGAATAGTGGGCTAGACCAGGTGATTCTATGCGTTCAAAAAGCATGGTCATCCAGTCGATTTAATAGTTTTTAATAGAATAAAGTCTTTCCTTATTAGCCTTCTATTGATTCTGAGATAGTTTAGATCTTGTAAACGATCCTAACCGTCTCCTCTTTTTGGGTTTCGGTTTCGAATTCCCTGAGCTTGAGTTTTTCTTCCGCTTTTCTTTTTTCCGTTTCCTCGACTTCGAATCCAATTTCTTTACAAAGTTTTATCATTCCTTTGTTGTTCCTTCTTACGGTCCCGTAGATAGAGTTAAGATCCTTGTTTGTCCCCACTTCGATCATTTTCCGGATTAGTTTTTCTCCCAAACCCTTATTTTGCCATGGATCTCCGACAACTACAGCGAACTCTCCCGATTCGCCGTCTGGATCGATAACGAGACGGCCTACGCCTATCATCTTCTTTTCATCGTTCTCCCGTATCTCGCCGATTATGGCCATTTCCCGTCTGTAGTCTATGTTTGTATACCGGACCATATCCTTGTGATTAACTTCTCTCATGGATCCAAAGAATCTGTGCTCCCATGTTTCCCCGGAGAAAGTCTGGAAGAGTTTGAACTCCATGGGTTCGTCCTCCGGTCTAATTGGTCTAAGGGTGACTGGTTCCCCTGATTTTAACTCCCAATCCTCTACATACTTTTCAGGATAAGGTTCGATAACCAGGTGATTGTGGTCCTTGCCGCCTGAAAGGACCTTATCTTTGTCCAGGATTATGCGGGCGTCGAGTGCCAATAAGTCCTCGCCCCTAATTGAAAGAGGATTAATGTCCAGTTCCTCTATTTCGGGAAAATCAATTATGATCTGGGATAACTTCACTAGATCCTTCTCTAGTTTACGTATGGTTCTGTCCGTGAAATCCTCGGATTCCTTCATGAAATTGTAGATTTTGGTTTCCTCCATCATGTGCCTTGCAAGGGTCTGGTTGAGTGGCGGCAGACCGAATGCGGTGTCCTTGTATAGTTCTACATCTGATCCGCCTCTTCCGAACATAAGGGTTGATCCAAAGGTTTGATCTCTGTTGGATCCTAGTATGAGCTCCATGTTGGAGTTTTTAATCATCTTTTGAACTGATACTCCGTTTATTTGAGCTCCGGGCTTTTTCTCCTGTACGTTTTCTATTATCTGCCTGTATCCGTCCTCCGCCTCCTTCTTTGAATTTATGTTCAGTAGCACTCCTCCAAACTTTCTTTTATGGGTTATGTCTTTGGAGTGAATCTTTAGAACGACTGGAAAACCCATATCCTCCGCCATTTTGGAGGCCTCTTCAGGAGAGTTAGCTATTCTTATCTCTGGAGAGGGTATTTGATAAAGATCGAGAACTTGCTTTGATTCTCTCTCCGTGAGGATCTCTCTGTCCTCTTCTATGACATCTCTAAACAAATCTCTGATCTTTTCCTTCGATGAGTTCAAATTCAGGGACAACTCCTCCGGAGTTTCCAGTAGGCTTTCCAGATTTCTGGAGTACCTGTAAAGGTACATGTAAGATTTAATTGATTGTTCCGGGGCGTTCTGGACCGAATAACCGTTGTCTCTTAGGATTCTGCTACCTTCCTCTATTTTTGAGCCACCCATCCAGCAGGGAAGAATGGGCTTATCCGTATTTTCTTTCAGACCTATGAGCGATTCAGCGGTTTCTATAGGTTTGAGAGTGCCAAGAGGAGCATATATGCATAATACTCCGTCCACTCCTTCGTCTTCTAAGCATATTTGTGTTGATTTCCTGTACTGCTCGGGAGTTGCATCTCCTGTAACATCTACGGGATTCTTTTTACTGGCTCTTTTTGGGAGTACGTCTTCAAGCTTCTCCTTCGTTTCCTCTGAAAGCGAAGCTAGCTTCCCCTCATTATCGATCAGCGAGTCAGTGGCTTTGGCTCCGGGACCTCCAGCGTTTGTAACTATAGCTAGGTTCGGGCCATCTGGAAGGTTCTGTTTGGCGAGCGTCTCGGAACAGGTAAAGAGGTCCTCTATCGTGTCGACTCTAGTGATTCCCGCTCTTCTGAAGGCCGCGTTGTAAACTTCGTCGGATCCTGCTAGAGATCCTGTATGTGAGGCTACGGCCTTAGCACCCGCTTCGTGTTTCCCAGATTTTACAGTCATTATTGGTTTTGTCCTGGCTATACTTCTGGCAGCGCTCATGAACTCCTCGGGGTTTTGTATTGCTTCGATGTAGGTAAGGATGCTATCCGTTTTTCTGTCCCTTCCAAAGTAATCTATCAAGTCTGCGAAGTCTACGTCTAGCATGTTTCCAACGGAAACGAAGCTGCTGAACCCGATTTTCGCGGATATAGCCCAATCGAGCGTTGAAGAGGCCAGAGCACCACTCTGGGAAAGAAAGGCCAGATTCCCTTCATCTGGCATTTGATCGGTAAAGGAAGCGTTTAAATCCGCGGATGGATTTATTACACCTAAGCAATTGGGACCAAGAATTCTCATGTCGTATTCTCTTCTGATCTTCTCAACTTTCCGTTCCAGTTTTTCTCCCTTTTTGCCGGTTTCGCTGAATCCTGCGGATATCACGATCAGTGCCGGCACACCGGCATTGCCGCATTGTTCGACTACCTCGGGCACTACAGGCGCTGGCGTCGCCACTATCCCCAAATCTACGTTTTCGGGAACATCTCCTATGGCGGAGTAGGCTTTCAAATTCAAAATTTCGTCTCGATTTGGGTTAATTGGAAACGTTTTTCCTATCCGTCTGTCCTTCAGATTGTTCATTAAGGCAAGTCCAACTGATCCAGCTTTTTCTGAAGCCCCGATAACTGCTATATTTATAGGTTCGAAAATGTATTCGAGATTTTTTATGGGCATCTTCCCATGTCCTTAAAGGAAATCAAGCATTAAATTACATTAATCTTTTCCAGCTTGATGATGTGTGGTGAACACTTATTTTCTTTGTATGGTATCTTTTGTAACATCTTTTTCTAAAAAATAGGAATTTTTTAGATCAGCTGAAAATACAAGTAGCCGGTTTAAAGAGTCGATTCAGGAATCCTTTTAATGTGTTAGGGAGATCCGATATTTTTATGCAGATTATAGCCTTTGTTCTAAGCTTAATCAAAAAAATAGTGAAGTTTTGGAGGATTCCATCTGGTTTCATTCGCCTATTCTTTTATTATAGGCATTTAAGGCTCTGTTTAACGATTCTCTCCTCACCTTACCTTGGCTGAGCAGGATCAATTTATATAGTGGGCGTTCTTTTGTATTTTCATCGGCGCTGTCAATTCTTTCAAAAAATTCGGAGGGAAGTTCATCTCTGAGGACTTGTTTTCCTATATCTGATTTCACCCATTCTTTCCAAGAACTATACTTGT
>JBKHIS010000093.1:0-3096 GCA_046538535.1 Hadesarchaea archaeon
AGAACGGAAAACATAGAAAACGCTTTAGATCAATCACTGGCCGAAAAAATTGAAGGGGCAAACGAAAACCTGGAGGTATTCAAAGGGGACATCGAAAACGATGTATATTCACTTGAAAACTCACTGGGAGAAGAAGTATCAATGATCGGTGGCCTCGCTAGACAGAACGAAGGAGACATACTGGCCGAACAGAATAAACCTGGGTGGGAAACCATC
Source organism: Hadesarchaea archaeon (assembly GCA_046538535.1). Classification (GTDB taxonomy): domain Archaea; phylum Hadarchaeota; class Hadarchaeia; order Hadarchaeales; family JAGGTB01; genus CAYLJV01. The sequence goes on from JBKHIS010000093.1 coordinate 217, forward strand.
TTAATATTTTCCGTGTTTCTCTCCGTTGTATTGGCTATGGCCGGAATGTTCTTGTTATATAGAGAGGGAAAACTTGAGAAGATAAACCCGCTCAACGCCAGAAAACCGAAACAAAAGATAAAGGCCGCCAAGTGGAAGGTAGACAACATACTCGAAGACGATGATATGCCGGAGGAGGAAGTGGCCAGTGCAGTGAGTAGGTACAACAAGCTGATAGATAGATTCCCGGACGCTGCAAACGACCTTGATATGAGCAAGATGGACTATAAAATGTAGGTGTGATAAATGACCAATCCACACAAGTTGAGTTCAAAGGAGAACATCCCAGACCTTCGGTTCCTGTTTATAGGGGTTATCCTTTTGATGTCTTCTATAGTTCGCTGGGGTTTCAATACATGGAACCACAACTGGACCGTGGGAATAGCCTTCCTCATACCGTTCGTTGGGTTCCTTGGATCACAGATAAGCAAATGGCGATATGACTCAATGACCAAGGTTTCGACTAGGGAGGAGACCTACAGTATTTCTGGACCCGACGACATATACGAAGCAGGGAAGTGGTTGATTTTCCACGTCGGTGGTTACAAGGTTGGTGGAATCGGTACACAGGAAGGAGGAGAAGGAGTGATTGCAGTTCCGAGAGATAGAGTGGAAAAAGAGGGAAACACCTGGGAGATAAGAGTACAGGATTTAGAAAAAACACCGCTAGAAGAAATGCCACCGAACGTCAGACATAAAATAGAGAACAGGGATATGGAGGGACCCTACCGATGGGGGATATTCCCACCTATCAGGATAGACGATGAAGACTACGAGATAGAATGTCCGGAGTGCAAAGAAGTATTTACATCGGAACACAGATGGGTTCCAATCGAGAACGATAAAGGAGAGAAAGAACTGCTTCCAGTGGATCGCGGACTCAAGAAAGCAATCAACGACATTAAACCAACTCTAAAGGACATTGACAGGCAGAACGCAAAGAGGGAAGACGCTATCCGTGGAGACTTCGACATGGTTTCCGAGATGGCCGACGTGAGCAAGGATATGCAAAAGAAGGGCATTAAGGAAAAGATAACTAGATCAATATCCAGAGACGAGGAGGAAAAATAATGCCGACGCAGGTAAAGGAGGAGAAGGAAGGCAGGATTGCATACGAGAATATGGTGAAGAATATTCTCGAAAGATGCAACGATAACCTGCAGATGGGTAAGCCGAAAATGGCCTATATGACTCTCCGCGATCTTTACACGTCTTTGATAAAAAGACACAGAGAAAAATGGTTGGAAAAGGTAAAAGAAAAATACTCGGTGACCGACGGAGTGATAAAAGCCAGCACGGCGAAGAGGATGCTGGATCCACAGAGGCCCTTCGATCACTATCTTAACACGAGGAACCACAAGCGATGGATGGCTCTCAAGAGGGCCTTCACTGATATGTGTCACGACGAAGGACTGTTCTTCCACTCTCGACAAGTGGAGGTTGGTAGAGAATGACGAAAAAGAAAAAATATGACCTGGTTCTAACGGACCGAATAGAAAAAGCCTGGGATTCCGGAGAAGTAATCTCTGCATTCGTGGAAGGAAAGCGAGGGTACGGGAAGTCGGCCTACTGTCTGAAAGTCGCACAGTCTTTTTACTACCGTCAGGGGTACGACTTTGACGAGGCGTGGGAAAAGGCCCTCGACTCAATATACTTCAAGATGGATAACATAATAGACGTTATGGACGAGTATTCCGACGACGTGGGTAAGAGGACCCCAATTATAATATGGGACGACATTGGCATCCACGCGAACAAGTACACCTACTTCAATAAAATGAAGGAGACTGAAATGCTCAAAGGACTCATGGACGTGATTCGTACGATAACCGCCGCGATGCTTATGACCACGCCTAGCCATAAGGGTATACTGAAATTCTTGAAGGAGTACGACAACCACGTGATTCAGATAAGTAAAAGAAACAGCAACTATGCGAGAAAGGCCACAGGATACGAAAAATACACTTTACCTTCCGGGACACCGAGGATAGCAAAGGACTTCGAGGACTATTTTGAGTGCTACGTGCCGAAACAATACTACGACAGATACCAGCCAAAGAGAGAAAAACTGGCCGAAGAAAAGATCCAGGAGATTAAGGAACTGGCGAAACAACACGGTGAAAAGAAAGAGAAAGCGGAGAAAGAAGCAGTTGGAATTGCCTAGAAACTTTTCCTTTTTCTTTTTTTATTTTTCATTTTTTTCTCAGAAAGTGTTCAGAAAGTCTTCTAGAAAGTCTCCTAGAAAGTCTTAAGGATTTACGTATGCTTTCTAAAGACTTTCTATATAAGTTTATTAGAGTTTATTTGAGTTTTAGTTCGATCTTCTTAGTTATATCCAAAAGATATATAAAGAAGTTTATCTTATGGGTAGATAGAAGGAAGATATAATATGAAAACAAAACAAAAAAATCAAAAGGGTGGCGGACTCGATAACGCCCTAAGAAAAATAGAAAAATCAAATAAAAGATTAGAGAAACTTGAAGAGAACAGAAAAGAGAATATTGAAGAGATTAAGGAAATAATACACGACAATTCGTTGATTGAGGCAAGAAATAAGGTATACGAAAAATCCACAGACCTTCTTGAAGAAAGAGAGGTAGAAGAAATTTTGAAAGATGATGAGATACCAGAGATATTGAAATATTTTGTAGAGCATGAAGCAGATTGGGAGAAATTGAATCATAAAATGATACGGAGAGGAAAAGACGGTAAAATAATAATGGGGGTTCAGTAAGTTGAGATTGATTGTAAAGAAAAATGTAAAAAAGTTGGCTGAGAAATTTGATGTTGAGAGAGCTGATGCAAGTGATGAAGGGTATTGTGATTTAATGGCAAATGTTG